>NZ_JBNGOZ010000008.1:0-216438 GCF_050589825.1 Carboxylicivirga longa
AAACAAAAAGGCTAATCAACAAAGATTAACCTCATATATTGTTCTTCATAAGTATCACTTCTGAAAGTGCCTATTTACACCAAAGACAAAGCCGATACAGCACGAATCTTCATCACGTTGGCCGAACAATTGCTGAATAGCTCAAATCATTATATTCGCCAAGGCTACAAACCCAAAACATTACAAAAACAGCAGCTTTACTTCCTCTCAGGCTTGCCTTTGGTTGGCTTCCAAACTGCAAAGGTCTTATTAAAGCAATTCAGTACAATTGAGCAGCTAATCAATACCTCCACTGAAGTACTGAAGCAGGTGAAAGGCATAGGAAAGGGAAAAGCAGAAGCAATACGTGAATTTAATATGCGGAAGTACAAGTAAATTCACGCAAGAGAAGATAAATACATTAGCCAGGCGCGCTTTTACACCTCACAGGTCTTGAAGACCTGTAAGATGCAAATACCTAGACCTAGACCTACAACACACCTTTTGTACTGGGCAACTGATCGCTATACGGATCTTTTCGAATGGCAGCACGGATGGCACGCGCCAAAGCCTTAAATATACCCTCAATCTTATGATGCTCATTGTTACCTTCGGCTTTAATATTCAGGTTACAAGCAGCAGCATCGGAAAAGCTCTTGAAGAAATGCATAAACATTTCTGTGGGCATGTCACCAATTTTTTCTCGTTTAAAATCTGCCTCCCATACCAGCCAGGGACGGCCACCAAAATCCAAAGCCACCTGCGCCAGGCAGTCATCCATGGGCAGACAAAAGCCATAGCGTTCGATACCCCGCTTATCACCCAACGCCTTTTTAAAGGCTTCACCCAACACAATGGCAGTATCTTCCATAGTATGATGCTCATCAACATGCAAATCGCCTTTTACCTCGATGGTTAAATCGCAACCCGAATGACGCCCGATTTGCTCCAGCATGTGATCGAAAAAATGCAGACCCGTAGAAATATTACACTGCCCCGTACCATCCAGATTCAGGCTTACCCTGATAATTGTTTCGGCAGTTGAACGCTCAATAGAAGCACTGCGCTCCGTTCTGAATAAAAAGGCGGCCACCTCGTGCCAAGCGTCCGTTATTAATGCACATACCTCACCCAGGCCCTTCTCTGCAAGCATCTTCTCCCCTTCATCTTTATTTCGAAGCAAAATCGCTTTACAGCCTAGGTTATAAGCCAATTGCACATCCGTTATCCGGTCACCAATCACAAAAGAGCCTTCCAAATCATAGTCTCCCTGCATGTATTCGGTGAGCATAGCCGTACCCGGCTTTCGTGTGGGAGCATTCTCTTCGGGCAGGGTAGGATCGATATGCACCTTATCAAAACGAATGCCTTCATTTTCCAACGTCCTCATCATCTTATCCTGCGCCGGCCAGAAGGTTTCTTCCGGGAAGGATGCCGTACCCAGGCCATCCTGGTTCGTAACCATAACGAATTTATAGTCTAGCAAAGCCGTCACCTTTGACAGGTTCTGAAACACACCGGGATAAAACTCCAGTTTTTCCAGGCTATCCACCTGAAAATCAACGGGCGGTTCAAGAATTAAAGTGCCATCGCGATCTATAAAGAGTATTTTTTTCATAATTTATAAAGTATCAAGAACAAAGGTAATTTACTGCGGCTTAATCATTATAACGCAGAAACGCTATTCCTTTACATCGCTGTTTTTATTTCTGCTGACCATACGAAGCAAGCGCATCAAGCAATAATCTGTTTTCCCCGGGCTGACCAATGGTGATGCGCAGACATCCGGCACAAAGCGATACCGTAGAACGGTTGCGAATGATAATTTGCTTGCCCACCAAAAAACTATAAATAGCATTGGCATCATCCACTTGTACCAATAAATAGTTAGCATCGGACGGATACACCTTGCTAACAAACTGAAATTGCTCCAACTGCTGAGCCAACCAGGACCGCTGAGCCAACAATACCTGCACCCAGTCCTCCTTATCCGACTCACGCTCCAGCAGCTCCATAGCTTTTTCCTGTGTCAGCACATTAATATTATAAGGATATTTTATTTTACTAAGCACCTTCACTATTTCGGACGAAGCAAAGGCCATACCCAAACGGATGCCAGCCATTCCCCATGCCTTGGAAAAGGTTTGCAGAATAACCAGATTCGGGAATTCCTGAAGTTCCTGAAGCAGGCTCTTCTGTGGACAAAAATCAATATAAGCTTCATCCAACACCACAAGACCTTCAAACCCGCGGATAAGGGTCAGAATATCTTCCTTAGCAAAGCAATTACCCGTAGGGTTATTGGGCGAACATATAAACAGCATTTTGGTTTTATCATCGCAGCATTTGAGAAGCGCCGGCACATCCAGTTCAAAATCATCGGTCAGCAAAACCCTTCGCACCTCAATGTTATTGATATTGGCCGCCACCTGATACATACCATAAGTAGGATCAATGCTCACCACGTTATCTTTTCCCGGTTCACAAAAGGCACGAAACAGTAGGTCAATGGGTTCATCGCTCCCATTACCCAGAAAAATCTGAGCGGCATCAACCCCTTTCAGGCAGGCAATCTTATCTTTTAACACACGCTGATTGGGATCGGGATAACGGTTATAGGGTTCATTGAACGGGTTTTCATTGGCATCGAGGAATACAGATGCTGCACCCGTAAACTCGTCCCGAGCCGATGAATAAGGTTGTAAGTTAAGGATATTGGGTCGTAATAACTGCTTTATTGATTTCATATAAGATAGTCAGTAGTGAGTAGTGAGTAGTAAGCAGTGAGTGACAATGCACACAATACTTACTAATCAGTACCGTTGATTTATAAATCCATTTTCTTTAACCGAACACTAACCGCATTTTTATGGGCATCCAGTTGCTCAGCGGCAGCCATCACTTCAATGGAAGGACCGATTCGCTTCAGTCCGGACTGTGTAATTTTCTGAAACGTAATTTGCTTCATATAACTATCCAGGTTAACGCCACTAAAAGCGGTAGCATAGCCATGAGTAGGCAGGGTGTGATTGGTGCCCGAAGCATAATCGCCGGCACTTTCGGGCGAGTAATTACCCAAAAACACCGAACCGGCATTCCTCACCTTTTGTGCCACTCCTTCTTCATCGTTCATGGCAATGATCAGGTGTTCCGGTGCGTATTCATTACACATTGCCACCATTTCATCCTCACTTTCCAACACTATCATACGACTGTTTTGAAGGGCTTTGCTTGCCACTTCCTTCCGGGGCAAGCTCTCCAACTGAGCCGTCAAAGCCACTTTCACCTGTTGCAGTAATTCTTCACTTGTAGCCAATAGCACTACCTGACTATCAGCACCATGCTCTGCCTGCGATAAAAGGTCGGCAGCAATAAACTCGGGCACAGCACTATCATCTGCCATAATCATTACCTCAGAGGGACCGGCCGGCATATCGATGGCTACGTCTTTGAGGCTCACCAGCTGCTTAGCGGCCGTAACAAAGCGATTGCCAGGACCAAATATCTTGTCCACCTTTGGCACACTATCGCTTCCATAGGCCATGGCACCAATGGCCTGAATACCACCCAGCTTAAAGATGCGCGTGACCCCAACCAATGAAGCGGCATATAAGATAGCCGGATGCACTTCTCCCTTTGCATTGGCCGGCGTACACAGCACAATCTCGCTGCATCCTGCAATAGTTGCAGGAATACCTAACATCAGTACAGTAGAAAAGAGAGGAGCCGTGCCTCCGGGTATATAGAGACCCACCCGATCAATGGGCACGCTCTTCTGCCAGCAGCTAACACCCGGCATGGTCTCCACCACAGTATTTTGACGCTGTTGCGAACGGTGGAAAGCTTCAATATTCTTAAATGCCATCGAGAGTGCTTCTTTCAATTCGTCGCTTACCTGCCGGACGGCTACCTCAATTTCATCAGGCCTTACTTGCAGACCTTCAGGTGCCGCGCCATCAAACATTCGGGTATATTTAAGAAGTGCCTCATCGCCGTTGCGCTTCACATCACCCAGTATACCACGCGCCGTATCATATACATCATCAAGCCCATTATCGGGACGTGCCAGCAAGGCACCCCATTCTGCTTTGGAAGGATATAAAATTTTTTGCATAACTTCACTCTGCTTATAGCTATCGGTTTTTAACCAATAGCTACTCCCTGTGGGATTATTTCTAATTAAAACCCGATATTAAAGGATCATTTTCTCAATAGGCACCACCAATATTCCTTCTGCACCCAAACTCTTCAGCTGATCAATAATCTCCCAAAACTTCTTTTCCTGAATCACCGAATGCACCGAACTCCAACCCTTATCGGCCAGGGGCAACACTGTTGGACTTTTCATACCGGGCAATACTTGAACAATCTCATCCACCTTATCGTTGGGTACATTCATCAGTATGTACTTATTGGAGTTTGCCGCCATCACAGCATTAATACGAAAGATCATGGCATCCAGCAAAACCTGTTTCTCATCACTAAGATTCGGTGCCGATACCAATAAGGCCTCCGACTGCATCACCACCTCCACTTCTTTGAGTCGATTAGCTACCAACGTACTACCGGAACTCACAATGTCAAAAATTGCGTCAGCCAAACCAATCCCCGGCGCTATCTCCACAGAACCCGCAATTTCATGTATTTCAGCATTGATACCTTGCTGCTTAAAGAATTTTTTAAGAATAACAGGATACGAAGTCGCTATCTTCTTACCTTCAAAATAATCCAGTCCTGTATATTCCTCGGCTTTGGGAATGGCCAACGACAGGCGACACTTGCTGAAACCCAGACGCTTCACCACCTTTAGATCAAAACCCTTTTCAGCCATCTCGTTCTCCCCAACAATACCAATGTCGGCCACAGAATCGGCCACCGTTTGTGGAATATCATCATCGCGCAGGTACAATACTTCGATGGGAAAGTTGGGCGATGCCGCCACTAACTTGCCGCTGCCGGAGTTGAACTTAATCCCTGCTTCTTTCAGTAAATTCATAGAGTCGTCGTTAAGGCGACCTTTCTTCTGTAATGCAATGCGTAATTTCGTTTTCATGCTAAGCTATGTTTTAAGAATCAAAAAAGGCTTACCCAATATCGGATAAGCCTTGTATTTTATCAATAACAGATATACACAATCAGCTCATCCGCCGGATAAGTAATGATGATGAATATGAAAGTGAGTTGTTATCATTGTAATAAAAATAAAAAAGGCTTACCATTTCTGATAAGCCTCTGTTGATATTGTAAATTTTTATACACCAATTGCCGCCTACCAGTTTTGCAGGATATCATGATGACGATGATGAATAAAATTTTGCATGTCGTAATTGTTAATTCGTTACAAATGTAAGGGCAATATTTTCAAATACAAATAATAGAAGCCATTTTTTAATTATAATGGATTAAAAATGCGTATTAACTGACTTTACCTGAGGTATAAAATTCCCTATATTGCTTAGTCAATAAGGAATTAGTTTGTTTTAATATTCCTCAATCAAAACGTAAGGTATTTAAAAAAAAGGATTATGCCCATATACATGGATCGTCACGACTTGCCTGGAGTAACAGCTCAGGATGTTGCAGAAGCACATGGGCAGGATCTTAAAGTTCAGCATCTGTATGATTGCAGAGCCTTAACCTATTGGTTTGATGAAGAGAGACAAACAGCCTTTTGTTTAATTGAAGCTCCCAACAAAGAAGCAGTGACGATGTTGCACAAAAATGCCCATGGCCTTGTTCCGCATCAAATCATAGAAGTTAATAAGCAGATTGTCGAATCCTTTTTGGGGCGCATCAAAGACCCTGAGGGCAGCAAGCCGGATTCGTCAGGGTATCTAAGGGAGTCGGCATTACGCTTTTTATTAACTTTTCGCCTTAATTTTATTGAACAGCAACCCATCAGACACAATCAAGAAGAATTAGCGCGCATCAATAAAATCCTAAAGAATTACAATGGACGAATGGCAGAAAGCATTGGGCAGGTTTTGATTTGTTCATTCACCAATGCTACGGCCGCTATTCAATGTGCATCAGAAATGCGTCAAATGTTGCTTACGAAAGTAAGTTCCGATATAAGCGATAAAGAAGTAAAATTGGGTCTTTATGCCGGCACCCCGGTGGATGAGAATAATGAGTTGTTTGGCCAGGCTGTCAATATATCCGGCTACTTATGTTTTATCTCCTCTAGTAATACCATCGTCGTATCGCCCTCTGTAAAGGAATATTGTGATCATAAAGGTATTGAATGCTGGAAAGATGTTACGGATATTAAATTTTTGACACAGACCGAAGAGCATTTTCTGGCTCAACTGATCATCAATATGAAACAGAAAATTAGTTCTACAGAATTTTCGATGGGCAATTTAGCCCAGGTGCTCGGATTGAGTCAATCTCAGTTATATAGAAATGTGGTTGCACTGAGTCATAAATCACCTGGTGCACTTTTTAAGGCACTTAAATTAGACCATGCTCTTTCGCTTATGAAGCGGCAGGATCGAACCCTTGCTGAGATTGCTTTTGAAAGTGGATTTGGCAGTCCGTCTTATTTTACCAAATGTTTCAAGAAGCGTTTTAATATTTCGCCTTCATCCTATCTCGAGTCATCGCTGCATTAAATTTACCAGTTTTTGAATAAAAATTATTAGGTACTGATGCCTTATTGAGGTTATATTGGATAAAAAGATATAAACATGCACAATTCATTAAAAAGTTTAAATCCCTCTATAGTAGAAGAATTTGCTAATCAATTAAGAGGAGAAACAGTACTACAGACCGATGAAAGGTATGATGAGGCCCGGCGGGTATACAACGCGATGATTGATAAACACCCGGGTATGCTTGTATACTGCCACGATGTAACGGATGTAAGCGCCACAGTAAATTTTGCCAGAGAAAACAAGCTGCTGTTAGCCATTAGGGGTGGCGGACACAATGGCGGCGGGTTAGGTATATGCAATGACGGCATAGTGATTGATTTATCAAGGCTTAAAAATGTAAGGGTAGATACAAGAGATCAAACGGTGCGAGTTGCCGGTGGTAATGTTTGGGGAGAAGTCGATCATGTGACCCATTCTTACGGTTTGGCAGTTCCGGCAGGCATTATCTCAACAACGGGTGTTGGTGGTTTAACCCTTGGCGGTGGGGTTGGTTATTTGAGTCGAAAATTTGGTTTAACAATCGACAATTTGCTGGAAGCGGATATGGTTTTAGCCGATGGATCCTTGGTTACGACTGATAAAGACCATCATCCCGATCTTTTTTGGGCGATTCGGGGTGGCGGTGGCAATTTTGGGGTGGTTACCTCATTCAAGTTTCAGGCCCATCCCTTGGCAACTGTCATAGGTGGTCCAACATTATGGCCCATTGAGCAAACCGAAAAGATAATGGCGTGGTACGATCAGTTTATTCACGAGGCACCTGAAGATTTAAATGGCTTTATAGCTACCATGGTTATTCCGGGCGATCCATTTCCACCGGAATTGCATAACAAACAATTTTGTGGCATAGTATGGTGTTATACGGGTGATAAAGATAGGTTTGAGGATGTGTTTAAAGAAGTCCGTTCAAAGCACCCGGTGTTTGAAATGGTAGGTGAAATGCCGTATCCGGCTATTCAAACTCTTTTTGACGGATTACTGCCACCCGGACTACAGTTTTACTGGCGAGGTGATTACTTTAAAGACTTGGGGCCGGAGATACGGGCGACTCACTGCAAATTTGGCTCTATAATACCTACCCCCTTATCTCAAATGCACTTATATCCCATCAGTGGGGCAGCTGCTAGAGTTGGAAATTCGGATACCCCCTGGGCCTATCGCGATGCAAAATACGCTGGCGTAATCGTTGGTATTGATCCTGATCCGGCAAATGCGACCAAGATAACCCAATGGTGTAAATCGTATTGGGAAGCCCTACATCCTTATTCGGCTGGGGGTTCTTATTCTAATTTTATGATGGAAGAAGGTCAGGAGCGCGTTCGGGCTTGTTACCAGCATAATTATGCACGTTTACTACAAGTTAAAAAGAAGTACGACCCGGATAATCTCTTCAGGGTGAATCAAAATATAAGAGCCAGTTAGGCAAACAGATAACATTTACTAACCCTGATACTTGGTGGTAATTTGTTTAATAAAAAGTGAGTATTATGAAAATTGCAAAAGAAGATGTACCGGTAAAAATTAATTCAGCGGCAGCAATTGCCCGACAGAAAACAGGATTTGGCGATGCAACGGGATATGGTAAAATTAGTGGCGAGTTTTTTACCCTAAGCAAGGGCACTGATATTTCGCCATTGCTCGAGGGATTGCATGAGGATAAGTGTCAGTGTCCGCATTGGGGATATGTGCTGGATGGGAAGATTAAAGTAGTGTATGCCAATGGAACGGAAGAAACCGTAGTAGGCGGCGATCTATTTTACTGGCCACCAGGTCATACGGTTATTGCACTGGAATCGTCAAATATGATTTTATTTAGTCCACAGGATGAGCACTCGCATGTTATTGGACATATCGTGAATAAAATGTCACAATCAGTTGCTGATTCATAGTTGGTTATATGAATTGTGTAGAGCGAGTTTATGCTAAAGCTGCATAAACTCGCTCTACACAATTTCTTATTCCTTAATCAATAAGCTTCTATAGCACTTTTAAATTTATTGCTGGCTACTAAAGGCAGCATATTGCTGGTCGGCTCCCTTTATATGCTTAATAAGCCAATCCTTCAGAAAATTGGTTACCTCAAGAGATAAAATTAGCTTACCACTTTTAAGACGGTCATAATAGCCATTAACCTGCTCCACAAAATTTTCATGCAACTTAATGTGTGCATCAATACCTGGATAATTCAAGCTACGCATGTATTTTTCCTCATTGGCGAAGTGCGTTTTCGTGTAATTAACAAGTCCCAGAATCAACTCTTCCAAGCGTTCTTTAGGTGAGTTATCCTTAATACCCTCATAAAACTTCTGAATAAGGTCGAACAGTTGCTTGTGTTCGCTATCAATAACCTGACTACCCACCGATAAATCATTTGTCCACATAATCGTTTTCATTGTAATCGTAATACCAAAATTTAGCGTACAAAGATGCGAAAAACAACGATTATCCGATAAGCTTTTGATAATATTACCCTACAAGGTAAGACACTTTGCACGAAGCTACTGACAAACAACAGCCTTTTGCCAAAAACATAAACTTATTCAAGCTTATCCTTCCCAAATAAAGGGTATCAAATTTTGAAACTCTTCCCCTTTGCTTTACTTTCGACGAATATTTTTAAAAACTGATAGGTATGAACGTCAAACAGCACATCCCAAACTTTTTAACCAGCCTGAATGTACTATGCGGTATATTGGCCGTATTCTTTGCCCTTAACGCGCGCATCGATCTGTCGATATGGCTGATTTTTGGCGGGGCGCTCTTTGACTTTAGTGATGGTTTTGCGGCACGTGCGCTGAAAGCCTACAGTGCCATGGGTAAGGAGTTAGATTCGCTGGCCGACCTGATTAGTTTTGGTGCCGCACCGGCAGCCATATGGTCCACCCTAATCAAATATCAGCTGAGCGGAAGCTACGCCACCAACTTCTTTGCCCTGAAGGGGGCCGAGCAGGTCATGGTGCTTATCCCTTTTGTGATGGTTGCCTTTGCCGCCCTGCGCCTGGCCAAATTTAATATCGACACGCGTCAAACCGAGAACTTCCTAGGCTTAACCACTACTGCTACGGGCATTTTTACCGCAGCACTCGCCTACTCCTTTCTTAGCAATCCCGATGCATTCAAATGGCTAACACCAGCACCCATCATTATACTTATTGCCTTTTTCAGTATCTTGCTAATCAGTGAAATACCCATGTTTTCACTTAAGTTCAAAAGCCTGAAGTGGGGCGAAAATAAGGAACGGTTTATTCTGTTGCTTCTGGCCATTGTGTTGATAGCGCTGCTGGGCGTGGGAGGAATAGCCGCCGTCATCTTATACTATATTGTGATATCAACGGCCAAATGGCTGCTGGGCATTAAGTCCTGATCCAAACATGAATAAATATGAAAAATCCCGGCACCTGAGCAGGCACCGGGATTTTTACTTAAAGACTCCTATCCTTCCTCGGATATCTTTGCTTCTTCGTCCTTGAGCTTCTCAAATTTTTTAAGCCCAAACATCACTGCATAATAACTAATCACAATGGTTAAGGGCAGCGACAGATACCATAGTATTTCGTGTAAATAACTCATCTTTTAAAGTATCTAGTATCAAGGCAAAAGAGTTAAGATCACCTCTCTTCCCTTGATGATTAAAATTAATAAACGTGAATATCCTCCGAATTCATCTCATCCTCATCGATCGGCTTATTGTTCATGGCCTTCCACACGTACCAGATATAGGCGAATACAAAGGGTACCATTAAGGATGCATAACTCATGGCTGTCAGGGTAAAATGACTGGATGACGCATTCTGAATGGTTAATGAGCTCTGCAAGTCGTGGGTGGAAGGATAAAATGAGGTATTATTGAAACCGGCCACCAGTAATAGGCTAAGCACCGTAAGCACCGTACCGGCGCCAGCTGCCCATATTCCTTTGGTACATTCTTCGCGCAAGATGCTTGCCCCAAGCCCCAGCAAGACGCCAAGTACACCCAACAAAAACATAACCAGCACCACCGGCATGGCCATCAAGTTATTGAAGTACTTAAAAGGTTCCATATACACTGCTTGCGTATCGGGGTTAACGGCAAATCCATCGCGCACAAACAACCAAATAACAAAGGTAAGAAAGAACACCAGAAAGGGCACTCCATTAATCACCAGCTGCTTTTTAGCACGTTGAAAAATGCCTTCATGCTTAATACTATTCATAAAATAAAGGGCTCCCAGCACGCGTGCCAGAAAAAATACAGCCAGTCCCAGTGACAGGTTATGGAAATTAAGCGCGGCCTCCAGTCCATGCGACTTAAGCGCCCACTGCGACTGATTCATATCATTTACCGAGAAGGCCGAACCCGTGAAAAAGGTAGCCACGGCAGTACCGATTAACACCGTACCCAACAGACCGTTGATCAGCAGAAAGGTTTCGTAGGTGCGGGCTCCAAACACATTATTGGGGCGTGTACGAAACTCATAGGCAATGGCCTGAATAACAAAGGCAAACAAAATAATCATCCATACCCAATAGGCACCTCCAAAGCTGGTGCTGTAAAACAAAGGGAAGGATGCGAAAAAAGCACCTCCAAAGGTCACAAGGGTAGTAAAGGTAAACTCCCATTTACGTCCCAGGGTATTCACAATCATGGTACGTTCCACATTGGTTTTTCCGATGGTGTAAATCAGCGTTTGTCCGCCTTGCACAAACATCAGAAACACCAGTAAAGCGCCTAGTAAGGATACGATGATCCACCAGTATTGTTGTAAAGCTAAATGTGATAATTCTCCAAACATTACTTATGCCCTCCTTCTTTTGGTCCGTTTTTAATTTGTTTCACCATGATTTTTACTTCGGCAATGGCCAGCCCCACGAAGGTTATGGCGAAGAGCCAGAAGGTGATCATCACCGAGCTGGTGTCTATTTTCGACACGGCTGTCATAGTCGGCATCAAATCCTGAATCACCCAGGGCTGGCGACCTACCTCTGCTACAATCCAACCGGCCTGACTGGCAATATAGGCCAGTGGGATTGTCCACAATGCCGTGTAAAGTACCACTTTGT
The DNA here is from genome assembly GCF_050589825.1 of Carboxylicivirga longa. Lineage (NCBI taxonomy): Bacteria > Pseudomonadati > Bacteroidota > Bacteroidia > Marinilabiliales > Marinilabiliaceae > Carboxylicivirga > Carboxylicivirga longa. Next base: position 11,676 of record NZ_JBNGOZ010000008.1, read on the forward strand.
TAGACTGTAACTTGCGACGGTAAATGAGCCACAACAACACCATAAACAATAGCATAAAGTGTCCGCCAAGAATTACCATAATATGGAAGGCATAGAACGACAAAGATATGGGCGGAACTATTTTAAAGGCGTTCAACTCCAACTGCTCGGGATCCGGATCGTAATAATTACCGTAACCAAAGTAACGGAAGTAATTATCCACCCATTCTTTATCATCAAACTTGGCCCTGAGCCGCTCGTACTCAACATCATCAACCCCTTTGGCATCCTTAAAAGCTCTGAGGGTTTGCTGGGCCTCGTAGCCCCGGCGTATCTTTTCTTTGTACGACATGATATTGTGCTCCTCATTACCCAACACCAAATCCTTTATACCGGGTACAAAGGCATCGACCTCAAGAAAGGCGAGGTAAGAAAGCATATTGGGTATCTCAATCTTCATCAGAAACTCCTGATCCGAATCTCTGTTCATGGGGTCATCATGCTCTTTGCCAAACATGCCGATGGCAATCAGTGGCGCCTGTCGCTGCCCTTCGTACAACGATTCCATGGCGGCAAATTTCATGGGCTGTGTCTTGGCCACATCACGCGCTGAACCATCGCCCGTAGCCACCAACATAACCGAAGCTACCAATCCAAATATAGCCGCAATAACAATACTGCGCTTAGCAAACAATACGTGACGCTTTTTGAGTAAAAACCAGCTGCTGATACCCACCACAAAAATGGCCGCCAGCACATACCCCGAAGTGGTCGTATGCAAAAATTTAGTGACGGCGGTCGGCGAAAGAAAAACATCCCAAAAATTATCCATCTCATTACGGGCTGTTTCAGGGTTGAACTTCATGCCCACCGGGCGCTGCATCCAGGCATTAGCCACCAAAATCCACAGGGCCGATAAATTGGCGCCTACGGCAGTCAGCCAGGTAGCCGTCAGGTGAAAACGCTTGCTCACCTTGTTCCAACCGAAAAACATAACGGCTATAAAGGTACTCTCCATAAAGAAGGCCATAATGCCTTCAATGGCCAGCGGCGCGCCAAAAATATCACCCACAAACCAGGAATAATTAGACCAGTTGGTACCAAACTCAAATTCAAGAATAATGCCAGTGGCTACCCCGATGGCGAAGTTTATGCCAAACAGCTTCATCCAGAACTTGGTGATACGTTTCCATTCCGGATCACCGGTTTTTACATAGATGGTTTCCATAAAAGCTATGATAAAACTGAGCCCCAAGGTTAAGGGGACAAACAACCAGTGAAACATAGCCGTAAGTGCAAATTGTGCCCTCGACCAATTAACGAGTGACAAATCAATGTTCTCTAGCATTTTTGAATTTTATGTGTTATTGACTGATTAATTCTTCTATTACATGATTAGCCCGCTCTTCATCAGTAGAATACCTGTTTTTTAAGGTATCGCGAAAAAAGAACAAGCGAAAAACCGCAAACATGATAAACAGTTTAACCAAAATAATGACCCAAAGCGTGCGTGCATAGGGCGACAGGTTTTTGAAACCATCCAGGTAAAATTGATATATCTTTTTTATCATCGTATGAATCTCCTTTGTACCGCTGTGTTTAAACAGCAAATTAATCACTTTGTTTGAAAAGAAACAGGATAAAAGTCGTCTTTTCAAACTCTATGCATGAACCTTCAACAATAATAATTCTTTTAAAGTTTTATGGATATTTCTTAAACACTTAAATAATATTTTAGACCCCCTCATTAACAGCTCTTTACAGGCCTAGTAACTTACATTGTGTCGACTAAAATTGATTAAGGCATGGCGCAAAATATTAAACACATTTGGTAGTTAAATCTATTTTATCCATCTTTACTTTTGTATTTGAGTATTTCATTACTTTATTTCCTATTTGTTATGTAATGCTGATATTCAGTTGCATTAGTGATTATCATTTAGTAAATTATAATTTTTTAAAAATACATAAGCTGTAATACACCCATGCAGCCGTATTGATCAAACTACGAATTGTTAAACAAAAACCCTATAAGATGACCGCAGAACAGTTTAACCATCGTTTATTGGGGCTTCAACACAAAATGTTTAGTTATGCCCTGTCGTTAACTGCCAACGAGGAAGATGCCCACGACCTTGTGCAGGAAACTAATTTTAGAGCCCTTTCGTCACGCGAAAAATTTGTGATGAACACGAATTTTTCGGCATGGATGCACACCATCATGCGCAATTCATTTATCAACAACTACCGGCGTAAATATAAAATGCGTCAGGCCCCCATGTTGGTTGATGAAGTAAACTACCTATCGAACAAGTACTACACTCACGACACGCCGGACGTGATCCACTATACCGGCGAAATACACAATCAAATGAATCGTCTGGAGTGTGAGTTTAAACAGCCGCTAACGATGCACATGGAAGGCTACAAGTACAAAGAAATTGCCGAAAGACTGGAAATGCCAATTGGCACCGTGAAAAGTCGAATCTTCTTTGGCCGTAAGAAACTCCAAAAGATGATTGAGTTGGCGATTGATTAACAAGGCAAAAAGAAAACGAAGGAGGGAGAGACAATAGAAAAGCAGCATAAGTTATGGAAGGATGTAGAAGAATATACAGCCTGCATCCAATAAGAAAAATGCAAAGAGCGCAGTCGTGAAAATCAATTCAGTGACTTGCGCTCTTTGTGTTATCGCTTTTAAAATTCTATTCAGGATTCCCCTAGTTTCTGTGCAGCCTCATGGGCCTGCTCTATCATGGCATCGATGGAGATGTCCTCACCCAATCCTGCCTGCATCCATGCATTAGGCGTTACCGAGCCAATCTGGAACAAACGCTCTACCTCAGGCGCAAAATCAGCCGTTTTAAGATATTGCTCCACCTGGAACTGTATGAGATGACCAAAGGCATAATTGGATAGGTAAATGGGGCTATTCACCATGTGTGAATAGATGGCGAGTATAGGTTGATCCTTCACACCAAAAACAGGTGCGTAATAACTATTCCAAATATCCACTGCCAGGGTCTGAACAGCCTCTTTTAACTCATCGGCTGTCGCCTGAGGATGATCGTAGAGCCACAACCAGGTGCGCTGATCGAGCAATGATACGCCCATGATCTCGTAGGTTGACCAGAAATTATCCAGCACCTGAAGCGCTTCTTTTTGCGGGTTATCATCCTTCATACCCAACAGCTCCAGGTCGCGCTTTTGAAAGATAAAAGCCAAGGCCTCGGTAAAGGCGGTGTTAGGTACACCATTCAACAGATAGTAATCTACATCATACAAGGAAATGGTCTGCTCCACATTATGGCCAAACTCGTGAATAGCAATATTATAGCCTTTGTAATCCATGCCGTTTTTCGGAATGCGCGTACGCAGGTGGGCAGTTTCTCCTTTCATAGCAGCACCCCAGGCATGACCCGATCCGCGCGCCGCATCCACATCGATGCGCTCAGCCAAAATGGCAGCTTTCTCCTTTGTAAAACCCAACTTTTGTAACATGCGGGGCAAATCATTATCCAGCGCCTGTGCATTGGGGTAACGGGCACGTGTGATCTTATTCAAGGCCGCCTCGTTAATACTGCTGCGTGCCTTAAATCCATCGTACCAGATATCCCAGGGCTTAAGGTCACGCCCCAATCGCTGCGCAATCAGTTGCCCCACTTCTTTGGCTGCATCTGATGACAGGAACTTAATAAATAGGGCTTCGGCATCAGCCTGTGTAATTTCCATACCCCCCTCGAAAGCGCGCTTAACAGCCGTATTTAAGGGCGAATAAGCATCCATTCGGCGCATGGCATGAAAATTATTTAGTATCCGTTGATAACGATCGTTTCCTTCAGCCTCCAGACTTACTTTCTGTCCTTCACTGAACACATCATTGGTCACCGGATTCCACTGATAAGCTCCGCTGTTAATAACATCTTTGGGTATGCTTTGGTCGATGATGCGCTTCATAACGGCATACACCATGCCTTGCAGCTGCTCGCCCTCATCGCCACGGCTGTAATGCGATTTGATTTCATCTCGCAGATTCCAGTGAGATAGCAGCACCATGTCTTTGGGAAAATGAGTATTCATCTCCTCATCTACCAGATGCCCCATAAAGATATTGTAATTGGCAATGTACATCTCAGAAGCCGATCCCACCTCAGAAACTTCCTGCAATATCTCGGCAGGCACACGAGCGGTGAACACATCACCCATGCGGGCATACGCCCACTCCTGACGTGTCCATTTATCGGCGTTGTGCTCCTTCTCCACCAAGGTGTAAAACGGAAAGTTTAAGGCAATGGTAAAGGCCATTTTATTGCGATACATATCCTCGATGAGGTGCGCACCGGCGCTGTACCCCCCAAAAGCCTTATCAATTTCGATTATGTCGCCCATGGGTTCGTGCAAAGGCCGCTGAAGATCAAGGGCAATTTTATTGAAGTGGCCATAAAGAATCTCCAGGTTACGACTTACCTTTTCAAAAACAAGGGCTTTTTGCTGGCTGTCGGCAATGAAATTATCCTCGCAGAAACGCTGAAAATCATCTTCGCTGCCATCCACATTACGCCATAAAGAGGCAGCATGACGCACACCCCGCTCAATCATTTCGCCATTGGCATGGGCATGCTTTTGACGCAGTCCGGCAACGGTTGCTGCCACACAGGCCGAGCTGATATTGGCCACCTCATCCTGCCCGTTACTATTGTTACACGGTGCCTGACAGGCCATAAAAAGACCGGCCATCACCATCATAATAAGATATTTCTTCATCAGTCTGTATTTTATATGATACGGATTATTTTCGCTCAAAACTATAAAAATCAGATGGATAATAACAGGACTTTTGGCAGCGTTTCAAGCGCATACCCTCACCATATCCAAGGATTTGCTAAAGCACTACAAGAACTGCTGACACCAGCTTTCGAACTGCGCCACCTGATGATTGCCGTGCTTACGCATGGCTTTTATGATCTTATCAATGCTCTTGGCCTGCCTTAATGATCTGCTCTTACTGTAAAATTTATCGGCAAAACAGATGATTTGCTCTTCAATGGTCAGAGGTATCATATTGCGCTGCGGGATGGGCAAACCCTGACTTTGTATGTCACTAAGAGACAGCCCTGTGCCGGTATGACGCTCACATACAAGCGCATGAAGGGGATAACCCTCTTTCTCCAACAACTGACGACCCAGATAGCCATGGCAGATATAGGGATACGTGCCTGTGCAGTGCAAATCAGGAGCATGTGTCATAAAAATGCCAATATCATGTAGCATGGCGGCCTCCGATACAAAGTAAGCATCGGCATTGAGCTCAGGGTGCCTGGCTACAATATCGAGTGCCTTGTCGCGAACTGCCTTACTATGCTCTGTTAAAGTAAGCCAAAGCGGACTTCCCTCACAATAATATTTATTGATGATATCCAGCGGATTCATAGAAACTATGACTGTTAGTAATTTTAGATGTCGGTCTCAAGGAACGGTACTTTATAAAGAATCCTTCCTTGAGACCCACAAAACATTTTTTTAAGCTTTGTGTCGGCTTTTCAGTTCATGTACAAGGTCTTCGATACGATATCCTTTATGAGTCAAAAGCACAATGAGGTGATAGAGCAAATCGGCTCCTTCATACAGAAAATTCTCATCATCGTTGGCCATGGCTCCAATCACTGTTTCAATGGCCTCTTCACCCACCTTCTGCGTAATAGTTCTTACCCCTTTGGTAAACAACTTGGTAGTGTAAGAACCTTCCGGCATCTCTTCCTTGCGCTTATCGATAAAATCCTGTAAGGTCTTTAAAAACATCAGTTCATCGGCTGTATTATCCTCACCCCAGCAGGTATCTGTACCTTTGTGACAAGTTGGCCCCTGCGGATTAACCTTTATCAACAAGGTATCCTCATCGCAATCCACCATCATGGATACCACATTAAGGTAATGTCCCGACGACTCACCTTTGGTCCATAGCCTTTGTTTGGTGCGCGAATAAAAAGTCACTCTTCGCTCCGCCTTCGTCTTTTCATAAGCTTCCTCATTCATAAAGCCCAACATCAGGACTTTGTTCGTAAGGTTATCCTGAATAATTGCCGGCACAAGGCCGTTGTTTAGTTTTTGAAAATTCATGCTTCAGCTATTAGAAGCTAGAGGCTAGAAACTAGCTCCCAGCAATTAATTTATATTTGAATTATTTTTCTGATACTCTATTAATTAAGCCTTGAATCATTCGACATTCTTCATCAATTATATTTTGTAGATCATCAAGCTCATCATCAAAACCTTCATAAAGTTCCTTTATTACCTCACATTGGGTATCCAATTCGAAGCTACTTCCTAAGGCAATTTGCAGAAAGCGATTAAAATCCTTCTCACTTTTCCGGCTGCTCCCTTCTGCGATATTAGATGGAATAGAAACCGAAGCTCTATTCATCTGTGCAACCAAATTGTACTTCTCCCTTTCGGGTAACTTATTTGTCAACCAATAGGTCTTTTTAACGATTGTTATTCCTTGTTGCCAAATCTTAAGTTTTTTATAGTTCTTCATAGATGTAGTTATATTCAAGCTATCCTCTAGTTTCTAGCCTCTAGCTCCTAACCTCTAAAATCTTATAACCTTATCCCAACCCCTTCCCTATCCAAATACCTTTTCAGCTCGGGTATAGAGATTTCGTTAAAATGAAAGATACTGGCAGCCAGGCCGGCGTCGGCCTTTCCCAAGGTAAATACATCCTTAAAATGCTCCATGGCACCGGCTCCTCCCGAGGCAATCAGGGGAATGGTGAGCTGATCGCTCAATTTTGCTAGGGCGGCATTGGCAAAACCCTGCTTCACGCCGTCATGATCCATGCTGGTGAAGAGAATCTCACCGGCACCCCGCTTTTCGCACTCGTCAGCCCATGAGAAGAGTCTTTTATCGGTGGCAATGCGCCCTCCATTAACGGTTACAACCCAACCCTCATCCTGCTGATGCTGAGCATCGATGGCCACCACCACAAACTGACTGCCAAAGCTATTGGCCAAATCACTTATCAGCTTCGGATTACGGACAGCAGAGGAATTCACCGACACTTTATCGGCACCGGCATTTAGCAAGGCATCTGCATCGCTTACGGCACTGATACCTCCCCCCACAGTAAAGGGTATATTGATGTTACGGGCAATGCGTTGCACAAGATCGACAAAGGTTTTGCGCCCTTCGTGACTGGCGGTAATATCCAGAAATACCAGTTCGTCGGCACCCTGCTCAGCATAGTGGGCAGCCAACTCCACGGGGTCGCCCACCTCCTTAATCTCAACAAATTTAACGCCCTTAACGGTCTGACCGTTTTTAATATCAAGGCATGGTATTATTCGTTTTGCTAGCATAATTAATTGTTAGTTATTAGCCATTAGGTGTTAGGCAGTAGATAGTGGTCAGTTGGTATTAGCGTTTATCAAACTCCATATTTTACAAAAGAATGAAGAAAGCATTTTTGTTTCTACTAACTACAATACAAACTTCTCTAAATCCTTAAGGCTGATCTTTCCTTCGTAAATAGCTTTTCCGAAAATAACGGCCGGTATTTCCGCCGCTGCCAGTGCCTCAATATCGCCAATACTGCTAACACCGCCACTTGCTACCAGGTACAAGTTGGGCATTTCCGTAAGCAAGGTCTTATACAAATCGATGGCAGGCCCCTGCAGCATCCCATCCTTACTGATGTCGGTACAAATTACTTTCGTAACGCCCTTCTGACGGTAAGCCTCAATAAAAGGAATCAATTCCTGATCAGTCTCCTCGAGCCATCCCCCAACAGCAATCTTATTGTCTTTGGCATCGGCACCCAGTATAATCTTATCGGGACCATATTGCGTAAGCCAGCTCTCAAATTCATCGGGATTTTTAACCGCTATGGATCCTCCGGTGACCATTTGTGCACCCGACTCAAAGGCAATACGCAGATCGTCGGATGTTTTAAGGCCGCCCCCAAAATCTATGACCAGATTGGTCTTTCCGGCCACCTTTTCCAGTACTTTATAGTTGATGATGCGTCCGGCACGGGCACCATCCAAATCCACCAGGTGAAGCCGTGAGATACCGCTATCCTCAAATTGACGCGCTACCTCCAGCGGATCCTCATTGTAAACTTTCTTCCTGTCATAGTCTCCCTGACTCAAACGCACACATTTACCATCGATAATGTCGATGGCTGGTATAATATCAATCTTTCCCATACAAAAACTATATCCAGCTATCCTGTCAACTGTGCCAGGACGCTTGCTTGTGATTTATAATGATAAAAAATTAGCGAGTATACGATCTCCCACCGAACCACTCTTTTCGGGGTGAAACTGTGTGGCGAAAAAATTATCTTTCTGCAATGCCGCACTATAGGGCAAAATATAATTACTGGTAGCCGCCGTGTGCTCGCCCAAAGCCACATAGTAGCTATGCACAAAATACACATAACCACCTTCCAATGAGGAATCAAACAGTGGTTTCTGCACATTGGTAAGGGTGTTCCAACCCATCTTCGGTATTTTTATATTATCCGGGTTGGGTTCAGGCAGCTGAAACTTACGCACGCGTTCATTAAAAATATTCAAACACGCCACATCTCCTTCCTCCGAATGACTGCACATCAACTGCATACCCAAACATATTCCCAATACGGGCTGACGCAGGCTGACAATGAGCTCATCGAGCCCCGTACTGCGCAGGTAAGCCATGGTATTACTGGCTTCACCCACACCGGGAAAAATCACCTTATCAGCTGCCCTGATCTTTATCGGGTCTGCTGTAATTTCAGCCTCACACCCCAGGCGTGCCAAGGCGTTGGCAACCGAGCGTATATTGCCGGCATTATATTTTATGATGACGATTTTTTGCGCGTCCGAAGTCTGCAGTCCGGAGTCCGAAGAATCGTTAATATTTTGAAGCATAATTATCTCAATTTTGACTTTAAACCTTTAAGCATTTTGTCAACCTCTTCTAGTTTAAGAGTTAGCCCCTCAAGAATGTCCCCATCCAAATAACCTATATTGAAAGCTATTTCCAGCTGCGTTTGAACTTCATAATTGAACCTATCGCAATAGAGATAAACCTTGAAAAATCACCATCTGAATTTCTACCATACCCCTCCGCAATATTGGAGGGAATAGATACTGAAGCTCTCCGCAACTGATTTGTCAGGCCGAACTTTTCGTCGTCGGGAAAGGACTTTGTTTCATTATAAATCTCAGTAACAATGCCCATTGCCTTTTGCCAAACTAGTAAATCTCTAAATGTTTTCATATCAGTTTAGTTTCAAATGCATACCACCATAATTTACCATGTTAAAACATGAAATATGGACTCCGGGCTTCGGACCATGAACTTCGGACTTCGACGATAGTCGAAAACCTTAGTTCACCTCCTCCCCAATCCTTTTCACCAGCGCTTTAAACTCATCCTCGTTGAACAGGCGTGTTAAAAAGATGATCTTGCCGGCTTTGTCAATGAGCACATTGCGGGTGACACCGGACTTCTTATCGGCAAATAATCCAAAAATATCGGCATTATCATCCAAGGCCATGGGATAGGTAATACCGGTTGCTTCGATCATCTGCAGTGCCTTCTCCCTGGGCTCGTCACGATCTACACCAAACACCTTAAGCCCCTTACCTTTATAAGCCTGCCATATCTCTTTCTCGATATGTGGCATCTCCTTACGGCACACGCCGCACCAACTGGCGGTGAATTGCAGCATCACCACATGTCCCCGCAGATCCGACAGGCGGAGTGTTGAGCCATCGGTCAGGGTCATCTCAAAATCAGGTGCTTCCTGCCCAACTTTCACAATGTATCCACGATCATCGGGTGTCTGCGAAAATGCCGTTAGGCTTATGATACTAATCATTAATGTTGTTAATACACTTTTCATGTAAGTACTGTATTTAATTACTAAATAATTTTCTTTGGTGCCAACTGCATCCACTCGTAGTAAGCTTTGATAGTTCCGTGTTAATAGGCCACTTGCGAAAAGATTGTTTGTTAATATCTTCCCTGAGAACCCTTCCTTAAAACCAATTAAACGCTCTACAAGTGTCTGACGCATGTTTTAAATATATTCATTTCTGCTTGCCAGCGATGATATCATCGAAAAAAACATCAAGGCATCTTAAACATTCTTTGCTGCGCCTCCCCTAATATCTTCAATAAATTTTTTAATGCGCTCGGGGTCAACACCGAAATCTGTAAGTAACTTAACAAAGGCACTTCCGATGATGGCTCCTGAGGAAAAGCGACAGGCCGTTTCAAAAGTGGCCGAATTACTAATGCCAAAACCAATGAGACGGGGTGTGCTCAGCTGAAGACCATCCACTCGTTGGAAATAATCGAGCTGTGTTTGTTCCACGTCTGCTTTGGCACCCGTAACTGACGACGATGATACCTGATAGATAAAGCCTTTGCTATGAGTATCTATCTGTGCAATGCGCTCGTCGGATGTTTGAGGCGTTATTAAAAAGATATTGACAATGCCGGCGGCTTCAAACATAGCCTGATACTTACTGCGGTACTCATCGAAGGGAAGATCTGGAATAATCAGCCCGTCCACACCCACTTCTTTGCAGCTATTAATGAATGCCTCCACCCCGTATTTATAAACCGGATTAAAGTAACCCATTAATACAACAGGCATACTGATGCTTGGCCGGAGATCCTTAATTTGCCCGAATAACACCTTCAGGCTCATCCCGTTATCCAGTGCCTGCTCGCTGCTTGCCTGTATGGTTGGTCCATCGGCCAGAGGGTCGGAAAAAGGCATACCCAGCTCCACCAAATCCACACCGGCATTCTCCAGCGCCCGCAACACCGGCAGCGTGTCATTAAGCTGCGGATAGCCCGCAGTAAAGTAAACCGAGCAGATGTCTTTCTTGCTGCTAAAAAGTGCTTGTAATCTATTCATATCGTAAGCGGCTCCAGGAGCACGATTTCGTTTATAATTCAAATTGCTTCATATAGGTATCCATGTCTTTATCGCCCCTCCCTGAAAGGGTGATGACCACAGCATCGTCAGGAGCAAATGTCATCTTCTCCAGGGCGGCCAATGCATGAGCCGACTCCAGTGCGGGTATGATACCTTCCAAACGGGTACACTGCAATGCGGCTGTCAGCGCCTCCTGATCGGTAGCTGCCATAAAACTCGCTCTTCCGGTATCGAACAGATGCGCATGCTGCGGCCCGATACCCGGATAGTCAAGACCCGCCGAGATGGAGTAGGGCTCGGTAATCTGCCCGTCATCGCTCTGCATCAAGTAGGTCATGCTACCATGGATAATGCCTTTATCACCCAGCGCTATTGAAGCCGCTGTATGGTCGGTTTTAACACCCTGCCCGGCAGCCTCCACGGCAATCAGTTTTACTCTTTCGTCATCTAAAAAGTGATAGAAGGAACCCGCGGCGTTGCTTCCGCCCCCCACACAGGCAATGACATAGTCGGGGTGCTCCCTATCGGTCTTTTGCTTGATTTGCTGCTTTATCTCCTCACTGATAATGGCCTGAAGACGTGCCACCATATCAGGGTATGGATGTGGCCCCACCACGGAACCAATGAGGTAAAAAGTGTCGTCGGGGTTGCATATCCAGTCGCGCAAGGCCTCATTGGTGGCATCCTTTAGGGTACGACTACCCGATGTGGCAGCTTTCACTTCCGCCCCCAGCATCTTCATGCGGGCTACATTGGGTGCCTGCCGTTTGATGTCCACTTCACCCATGTACACAACGCACTGAAGCCCCATAAGCGCGCAGGCGGTAGCAGTTGCCACGCCATGCTGACCGGCTCCCGTCTCGGCAATGATACGTGTCTTACCCATTTGGCGGGCAATGAGTATCTGCCCCACCGTGTTATTGATTTTATGGGCACCCGTATGGTTCAAATCCTCCCGTTTGAGATACACATTGGTCTTATATTTGGCCGATAAGCGTCCGGCGAAATAGAGTGGCGAAGGCCGACCCACATAGTCCTGCAACAGCATCTTATATTCCTGACGGAAAGCCGGAGAATCAATAATATCTTTATACACAGCGGCTAAACGCTCTATATTAGGATGTAGCATCTCGGGTATAAAAGCACCGCCAAAACGCCCGTACATCCCCTTATCATCTACCTGATAATTTCTTTTACCACTCATTACTCAATTTCTTAAATTACTTTTCCCCTCGCAGCGCCGCAATAAATTTTGCAAGCTTATCAATATCTTTCAAGCCGGGTTTTATCTCAAACTGACTATTCACATCAATGGCTTTTAAATTAAGCCCCTGTATTTGTCTTATGGCCTGCACATCGTTGGGACCTATGCCTCCACTTAAAAACACCGGCCGGTCATTATTATACTTTTCCAGCAATTGCCAGCTAAATTTCCTGCCGCTACCTCCATAGCCTCTTGTAGCCGTGTCGAACAGAAAAAAATCACAACAGTCCTGATAAGGCAAGGTCTGATGAAAATCAAAGCACTCATCCACCTGAAAGGCCTTCATCACCTGTGCTCCCGACTGCCTTAGCAAGTGGCATAGTTCAGGCGATTCTGAGCCGTGCAGCTGCAGCAGATCGAGGCCAAAGCGCACCCTCTGCCGATCAATTTCCTGCTCGCCGGCATTGACGAATACCCCCACTCTGCGAATCGAAACATCCTGCGGCAGCACAGGGACCTCTGTCACAAAACGAGGTGAATGCCGATAGAAGATAAAGCCCAGATAATCGGGCTGCAAGGCCATCACCTGTTCAATATTAGCACCTTGACGCAAGCCACATACTTTTATCTCGGGTACACCATTCATCGTAACTGATCTATTAAATTTACACATGAGCCCCGGCCTTCAAGGCTTTTGCAAAGCGAGCAAAGGCCTGTGCCGGGTCGGCTGTTTTCATAAAATTTTCCCCTATCAAGAAGCCATCGAAACCACTTTTCCGCAACATCAGTGCATCCTGTGGATCATGAATACCACTCTCCGATATCTTAAGCATCCCGGGCGGCAGGGCAGCAGCCAGCGTAATACTCTGCTCCAGGTTTACTTCAAAAGTTTTTAGATTACGATTATTAATGCCCACCACATCTACGTAAGGATTTAATCGATCTATCTCATCGGGAGCATGTAATTCCATCAGCACTTCCATTCCCAGGTAATTGGCCAGTGCACCCAGCTCTTTGGCCTGGTTAATATCGAGTATGGCAGCAATCAGCAGAATAGCGCTGGCGCCAATGGCTTTGGCCTCATACACCTGATAGGTATCAATTATAAAATCTTTACGTAAAATGGGCAGGGTGGTCACGTGCCTGGCCTGCACCAAATCCTTGTTACAGCCACCAAAAAACTTATCATCCGTAAGAACACTAAGAGCCGACGCGCCGGCCTGCTCATAGCCCTTTGCCACCTTCTCGACCTGAGCCGTAGCGTTAATGATACCTTTGGATGGCGATTGGCGCTTAAACTCTGTTATGATGCCCGATTTTTGGGGGTCAAGGAGGGCTTTTCGCAGAGAGGGTCCCGTTGAGTTATAGAACGGTTCATCCATCAGCTGCTCAATCGGTGTTTCAGCGCAGGCCTTTTCGAGCATTGCCTTTTTATACGCTACTATATTATCCAGAATATTCATAGAATGTGTTTGTGTCTTATGCGCACGCTTACTGAATACTTAAAAGCCGGCTCATCACCTCTGCGGCCTTGCCACCCAGCAAGGATTGTCGCGCTGCGTCAATATTTTCATTTAGTTCCCGCTCGGGATAATAACAATTCAATGCCAGTCCTGCATTGGCAATCACCACATTATTCTGTGCCTCGCTTCCTTCTCCTTCCAATACCTTGATGAAAATTTCAGCTGCCTGAGCCACCGTATCACCACCAAATATATCATTGGGCTGAATCTGCTTCATACCAAAATCGGCCGGGGTGAACACCTGCTCTCCTCCATTGCCTGTCACCTTAAAATCACCTGTAAGCGACACTTCATCATAGCCGTCCAGAGCATGCACAATACTAAACTGCGTGCTGGTTTGCTGATAAATATACTGATACACCCTTGACAACTCCAGGCTAAAAACACCCACCAACTGATGCGTTGGAAAAGCAGGGTTAACCAAGGGGCCCAGCATATTAAAAAAAGTTTTTAAGCCCAGCGACTTGCGGATGGGCGCCACTGTTTTCATGGCCGGATGAAACAAAGGAGCGTGCAAAAAACAGATGTTGCTTTCCCTTAGCTGTTCTCTCAGGACATCCTCATCGTTGGTAAAGCGATAGCCCAAATATTCCATTACATTGGATGAGCCACACGAGGATGATACACTGTAATTACCATGCTTGGCTACCTTGGCTCCTGCGCCGGCTACCACTAGCGACGAAAGGGTGGAAATGTTAAAAGTGTTTTTCCCATCGCCTCCCGTACCACACATGTCAATGGTCTTATCAGCGTCCAAACTAATACACAAGCAAAGATCCAGCAGGGCATCGCGAAAGCCCGACAGCTCATCAACCGTGACAGGGCGCATCATAAAAACGGTTAAAAAGGCCACTACCTCAGCGTTGTTATAGCGTTCGCGTGCTATATTAATTAAGGCCTCACGAGCCTGCTGACGCGAGAGTGTTTTGTGGTTGACCAGTTGTTGGAGTATGGAGGTAATATTCATATGATTATATTTTATTTCACTTGCCATGGGGAACTCGCCAGGGAATAATCATCCTCCTGTGTGAGAAACATTAAATCATGGCTCGTTCCATCTGTTCTAATTTATTTTTCCTTGGTCAGATGTAACACTAATTTCTTAAGGTCGCATGCCTACAACCGATGATTATTCTTACTTAACAGCTTTGGCATCATGCTTCAACCAGTTACGAATCATCTGCTTACCATGCGCTGTCAAAACCGACTCGGGATGAAACTGCACCCCATGTACATCGTATGTTTTGTGCATCAATGCCATCACCTGCCCCTCTTCTTCTTTGGCGGTAACCAACAGCGAATCGGGCAAATCATCTTCATTAACCACCCAGCTGTGGTAACGACCCGCCTGAAAGGACTTCGGTAGTCCCTGAAAAATATAATCATCTGATCTGATGATACTCACCGGAGTGGCCACCCCGTGATACACCTTATTGAGGTTGCGAATACTGCCGCCAAACACCTCTGCAATGGCCTGACAGCCCAAACAGACTCCCAGGATACTTTTGCTGTCAGCATAGGTAGCTATCAAGTCTTTTAGCACACCGGCCTCGTCAGGTACGCCCGGGCCGGGCGACAACAATATCTTATCGTATTGAGCCACCTCAGCAAGGCTGATGGCATCGTTGCGATATACATCTACCTTCTCATCCATTATCTCCTCGACATAATGCACAAGGTTATAGGTAAATGAATCGTAATTATCTAAAACAAGAATTTTCATTTTCTTTTGCTTCTAGCTGCTGACTAATAGCTAATGGCTATTTTCAGCTTGGTTATTTACTTGTATAAAGGGCACCTTTTTTTCACTCTTCATCAACTGACGAATCACTACTGACTAGCTTTAAAACTCTTCGGCTAGCTGAATAGCCTTCTTCAGGGCACCCAGCTTATTATTGACCTCCTGCAATTCATTTTCTTCTTTTGACTCACTTACCACACCTGCACCTGCCTGATAAAAAAGTGTATTGTGCTTACTCAAAAAAGATCGTATCATAATGGCTTGGTTGAAAGAGCCATCGAAGCCAATATTACCGATACATCCGCCATAGTAACCGCGATTCTGGTTCTCTATACTATCGATCAACTGCATCGCTTTGTATTTTGGAGCCCCGGAGAGGGTACCGGCGGGAAAAGTATCGGCCATCACGCGGGCTGCGGTGGCTCCTTCCTTTAATCGCCCACTTACTTTCGATACCAGATGAATCACATGGGAGTAGAACTGCACCTCTTTATAGGTATTTACCTCCACCCTATCGCAATTGCGACTGAGATCGTTACGTGCCAGATCAACTAGCATTACATGTTCGGCATTCTCCTTTTCATCTTTACTCAACTGAAGAGCAAGCGCCTGGTCTTTAGCATCATCGCCCGTGCGTTTAAAAGTACCCGCAATGGGATTAATGGTGGCGGTCTGTCTGTCAATAACCAGCTGCGCTTCGGGTGATGAACCAAATATTTTATAACTGCCGTAATCGAAGTAAAAGAGGTAAGGTGATGGGTTGATATTACGCAAAGCACGATACACATTAAACTCATCGCCCTCAAATTGTTGGCGATACTGACGCGACAGCACCACCTGAAAAACATCGCCCCGAAAGCAATGCTCCTTACCCTTGCTCACCATGGCCTTATACTGCTCATCCGTAAGGTTTGACAGCTCGGCACCCGATGCCTTAAAGCGGAAATCAGGAATACTGCGCTTGTACAGCTTCTGAATAAAAGCCTTACTGCCGGCCTCCTCTCCTTCATGCAAGTTCTCAATCAGAAACATTTGATTGGTAAAATGATTAAAGGCAACAATGTATTTGTAGAAGGTATAGCGCAATTCCGGAATGGAATGCTTCCCTTTCTTACGGGCATCGAAGGTAAGCGTATCGAAGTACTGAACCGCATCGAAGGTAGAATAACCAAATAAACCATTGACCTTGATGGGACAGTCACTGTGCACCACTTCAAAGCGCTTGATGAAAGCATCCAAAAGTGCCGGAACATTGTTCTTATCACAAATTGCTACGGGCTGCAACTCTTTATGAGCTTCCCCCTGTAGTACCTGCCCCCCATCGGCAATAAATTCGTAAAGGGGCTTAAAGCAGATAAACGACAAGGAATTACTATTTCCATGATAATCACTACTCTCCAACAAAATAGTATTCGGATAGGTATCTCTTAGCTTTAGGTACAGACTCACGGGTGTAGTGACATCCGCTACCTTTGCCGGTATGGGAGTTGCAATGCTATTAATCCTTATTGTATCCATGCTACGCTTAATTTACGAAATAAAAAAAGGCTTACCGAGAGTTTCGGTAAGCCTTTTGTAAATATCATTTACATATACGACGGTTGCCCTTAACTCTCATAGGAAAGATAAGTATGATGCCACCAGCCTTTATGTACTAAAGTCAAATTCATATTCTGCAATTGTGTGACACAAATATTTGAAATAAAATTTTAAAATTCCAAACATGAATTTACATTTTTCTTGTGCCTGGTGATAATTTAATGCCGATTACCTGATTGTACTTTCATTTTACAACAAACACAAGCAAGCTATAAGCAAAAAGAAACATGGCATAGATTAAGAGATAATCAATGGCCAAATATGCTCACTGTACTTATTTGCTATATACTGCACAAAGGAAGTAGCAAAATAACACCAGATTATGCTATCAGAAATAAAAGTTATACTTTGATGCTAAAGACAAAGTCGGGTTAATGAAAAGTTGTAATTTTGTTGCTATAAAGTTTTACCATTATGCCGATAGGAATTAAAATTAGCTTGAACCCCAAGCTATACCTGCGTGATCCTCAGGAGACTGCCCTTGGTCAGAAAATTATTAAGCATAGCATTTTACTGATTGATAAAATTGGTTTTGAAGCTTTTAACTTTAAAAAGCTGGCGAGTGAGATGGGCTCCACCGAAGCTTCGGTGTACCGTTATTTTGAGAATAAACATCTGCTGCTGCTCTACTTAGTATCGTGGTATTGGGAGTGGGTTAGCTATTTAATCGATATCAATACGAAAAACATCGAATCAGCCAAAGAGCGATTAAATATTATCATCAGCACCCTGGTATTTGCCCACAAAGAAAATCCGGCCATTGACTATGTGAATGAAAGCGTATTACACCGTGTAATCATTGCTGAAGGCACCAAGGCATATTACACTAAACTGGTGGATAAGGAAAATACAGAAGGCTTTTTCTCCAACTACAAAAAGCTGTGTGAAAAGGTAGCCGGTGTAATTACCGAGATTAATCCCGGGTTCCCCTATCCGCGGGCACTGGCAAGCAACCTGTTTGAAATGGCCAATAGTCACAGTTACTTTGCCATTCACCTACCCCGCTTAACCGATGTAAGCATAACAAATAATAATTACCACGAGGTGAAAGATATGCTGGAACATTTCACCGATACCTTGCTGAGCAAACCCTAATCTGGCAAGACGAACCATACACAAAAGTTAGGTCTAAGCATAAATCAGGAAACTGAGAAATTGATGAATTTCAAATAAGGAATTGTATGTATTTCGGCGCGTTTATTGCACTTAAAAGGCCGCTTCCCAATCACTCGGGAAACGGCCTTTTCTTGTGCTTACTCAATAAATAATTATTTTACATCCCACACATCACCTGCATTAATCAGGTCATTGAAGGACTTAATATTTGCTTTCTCCTGCACGGCAGCCAGCTGCTCTTCTACACACTGATCATATACCGGAGCCTTCACAGAGCGAATAACACCTAGTGCTACAGGATAATCAGGATACTCCATATCGGCCAGCTTCAAATGCATGGAAATATCCTCGCAATGCGCATCGTGCACTAATATATCGCTCTCTGTAACACCATTTTCACCCAGCGTCACTACCTTAAGTTGTAAGCCATCCAACACCAGGCCTTTGTTGCGTTCTTTACCAAACAACATGGGCTTGCCATGCTCCAGCTTGATGGTACGATCCTGCGAGTGTGCTTTATCGGTAATTGCATTATGTGTTTTATCGTTGTATATCACACAGTTTTGCAACATCTCAACAATGGATGTTCCTTTGTGCAGAGCGGCCTCTTCCAATACGCCAACCGAATGTTTAATGTCAGTATCAATACAGCGGGCAAAGAAATGTCCACGGGCACCGATACACAATTCAGCTGGTCGGAATGGTGATTCAACCGTTCCGAAAGGTGATGTTTTAGAAATAAAACCACGCTTCGAGGTAGGTGAATACTGTCCTTTAGTTAAACCATAAATCTGATTGTTAAACAATATTACATTCAGGTCGATATTGCGGCGTATACCATGTATGAAGTGGTTACCTCCAATGGCCAGGGCATCACCATCACCCGTTATCTGCCACACTTGTAACCTGGGGTTTGCCACCTTAACGCCCGATGCCACAGCAAGGCCCCGTCCGTGGATGGTATGAAAACCGTAGGTCTCCATGTAGTAAGGAAAACGTGACGAACAGCCGATACCGGATATAACAGCTACTTCTTCCTTTTTATAGCCCAAAGAAGCCATGGCTTTCTGCACGGAGTTAAGAATGGCATGGTCGCCACATCCGGGGCACCATTTTACACTTTGGTCACTTTTAAAATCTGTAAATTTCATTTGACAATTTTCAGCCATCATTTATTCCTCCAGCAATGTTTTAAAGTGTTCTTTCAATTCTACAACCGTAAAGGGTTGTCCCTGTACTTTGTTAAAGCGCTGTGTTTGAATATCCGGGAAATTCATAGTCAGGTAATCAGCAAACTGTCCCATATTCAGCTCACACACTACAATCTTTTTGTAACGCTTCAATAGCTCGTGGGTGTTACGTGGCAAGGGTTTAATGTAGTTGAAGTGTGCCAGGGCTATCTTATGTCCTTCGGTAATCATCTCATCCACAGCTGTAAATAAATGACCAAAGGTTCCGCCCCAACCTACCACCAGGGTATCGGCTGCTTCATCGCCAAGCAACTCCAGTTCGGGTATCACATTCGCTACCCGCTGTACTTTATCCTCACGTATCTCCACCATGCGCTGGTGGTTCATAGCATCGTGCGATACAGCGCCTGAGTGTTCATTCTTCTCCAGGCCTCCAATACGGTGCTCCAGTCCGGGAGTACCCGGTGTTGCCCAGTAACGCGATAACTTCTCTATATCGCGCTTATAAGGGTGCCAGTCTTTATCATTCACATCGGCTTTAGGCACGTTAATGACAGGCCATTCGTCCATATCGGGTAGTCGCCAGGGTTGCGTACCATTGGCAAGGAAACCGTCGGTAAGCAGAATCACCGGAGTCATATGCTCCACCGCCAGCTTAGCAGCATAAAAAGCATAATCAAAACAGTTGATGGGCGAACTGGCAGCCACCACAATAGCAGGACTCTCGCCATTGCGGCCATACAGCGCCTGCATCAAATCCGACTGTTCGGTTTTAGTAGGCAGCCCTGTTGACGGCCCCCCCCGTTGCACATTCACAATCACGAGCGGCAACTCTGCAATCACAGCCAGACCGATGGCCTCACCCTTCAAGGCCAAACCCGGACCTGAAGTGGTGGTAACGGCCAGGTTACCGGCAAAGCTGGCTCCTATTGAAGTACAAATACCGGCAATCTCATCCTCTGCCTGAAAAACCTTAACACCAAGATCTTTGCGGGCACTCAGCTCCTGCAATATTTCGGTAGCCGGGGTAATGGGATAAGAACCCAGGAATAACTCCAGGCCACTCTTTTCAGCAGCAGCCAAAAGTCCCCATGCAGTGGCCACGTTACCACTTAAATTACGGTAGCGCCCCTTTTTAATTTCAGCAGGACTAATATGGTACGAGGGAGTCATGGCTTGTATAATATTGCCATAATTATAACCATCCTCAAGCACTTTTATGTTGGCATCTACCACCAGCTGTTTCTTGGCAAATTTCTTCTTTATATATTCTTTGGTGTGATCCAGGGGACGATCAAATAACCAATACACAAGCCCCAAAGCGTACATATTCTTGCTACGAAGAATACTCTTATTATCCAGTCCCATATCTTTCAAGCTCTCCTTGGTAAGCGTGGTTATGGGTGCCTTTACAATATTATAGCTACTAAGTTTGCTTTCAACAATCGGATCATCGGTTTCATAACCCGCCTTGCGCAGGTTTTTATCATCACAACTATCCACATCCAACACCACGGTACCCCCGGGCTTCATCCATTTGGCATTGGCTTTTAATGCGGCCGGATTCATCGCCACCAGCACATCGCAGTAGTCGCCCGGCGTAAACACTTCAGTATGTCCAAAGTGAACCTGAAAACCCGACACACCACTGATGGTACCCTGCGGTGCACGTATTTCAGAGGGATAATCCGGAAACGTAGAGATGTCGTTTCCGAAGATTGCTGAAGTGTAAGAAAATAAAGTCCCGGTTAACTGCATCCCGTCACCAGAGTCACCTGAAAACCTGACAACAACTTCATCTCTTTCAATAACTTTTGACCTTTTACCCATAATTGATAAGGTTCTGATTTATAATCATATAATAAAAAACAGTTTGCACATCAATAAAAAGGAAATCAATGTAAAATACGCTATCGATTCACATTAATTTCCTCGTCATTGTGAAGGTAAAGGTAGAGATATGGGCATGCCTTATAGTTGATATTTATCATGTTTAAGCCTTTTACAGGGTGTGTTATACAACACATTTCTTAAACATATTTACAAAATTTTAAATCATCGAATTAAGCCTTACATTATCCGCCGGCAAAAGTCATAATTTGAAAAGTTGATGCTATTTTTGTTGGCAGAAGATAAAAGACTTATAAGTTATGGCACTAATAAAAACAGTAAGAGGCTTTACGCCCAAAATAGGAGAGAATGCCTACCTGGCAGAGAATGCCACCATTATAGGCGATGTAGAGATCGGTAACGATTGCAGTATTTGGTTTAATGCCGTGCTGCGCGGCGATGTTAACTCCATCCGTATTGGCAACAAGGTGAATATACAGGACGGTTCCGTATTGCACACGCTCTATCAGAAGTCGGTGGTGGAGATTGGCGATAATGTGTCCATCGGTCATAATGTAACGATCCACGGCGCCAAAATCGAGGACAACGTACTGATTGGCATCGGTGCTACAGTACTCGACCATGCGGTTATTGGCAGCAACTCCATAATTGCCGCCAACTCCCTGGTACTAACCGGCACCATTGTTGAACCCAACAGCATTTATGCGGGAGTACCCGCTAAGAAGGTGAAAGATATTGAACCCGAGCAATCGCGCGAGATGGTTCAAAAGATTGCCAATAACTACCTGATGTATGCCGGGTGGTTTAAGGAAGAAAATGAAGAAAACAAATAAACCCCAAAGCTATCAGCTGTTAAACAATGGCTGATAGCTCATTATTACAAAGCCAGATGCTCAACATTGAGCATGCCATCAAAAAAGAGGCCGGCCGTTTGCTTGAATTTAGCCACCTGCTCAGTGGTATAAAACTGAACCCGCCCTCCCTTTGAGCATTTACTTTCCATTTCGGGGTGTCGTTTCAGATAGTCCTTCAGACTGTGCCCTACAATATCGCCCTGCTCAATTAAACGCACATTTTCGGGAAGAAATCCCTTAATCTTACGGCTAAGTAGGGGATAATGGGTACACCCCAAAATAATGGCATCTATTTGCGGATCATGAGCCATCAACTGCCGCACATGCTGCTCCACAAAATAATCAGCACCTGCCTTATCAAACTCATTGTTCTCCACCAACGGCACCCACATAGGACAGGCCTCCTGGGTGACCTGCACTTCAGGAAATATCTTTTTAATTTCAATGGGGTAACTCTCGCTTTGTACAGTCCCCACAGTACCCAACACCCCCACATGCTTACTTCGGCTGTAGCCGGCAATGGCCTCTACACTGGGGCGTATCACACCCAATACACGCCGCTGCGGATCCATCCCGGGAAGATCCTTTTGCTGAATATTGCGCAATGCCTTGGCCGATGCCGTATTGCAAGCCAGAATAACCAGGTGGGCACCCATACTAAAGAGCTTTTGAACAGCTTGAAGCGTATATTCATACACCACCTCGAAGGAACGGGTACCATAAGGTGTACGTGCATTATCTCCCAAGTACAGATAATCATATTGGGGCAGGTGCTGCCTGACCTTATTTAAGACGGTTAAACCGCCGTAACCAGAATCGAAGATAGCTATGGGTCCGGGCTTATTCATAAGGCTATTAAATGAGGATTAAAGATACAAAAACGGGTGACTTAAAATAGTCACCCGCTGAAAAGATATTGTTAGATGGACTTACTGAACGCCCAACTTAGCTTTAACTAAAGGAGCACAATCAATGCTCTTATTGGAGTGGTAAACCACTACCTGAGTGCTAATATCAAAAATGTAAATCAGACCGTTCTCCTGTCCCACTTCATCAATGGCCTTTTGCACCTTGGTGATGATGGGTTGCAAGAGCTGACCTTCTTTCTGACCCAATGTCTGCTGCGCCATTTGGCTGTATTGCTGCATGCGCTGCTCATAGTCCTGAATTTCCTTTTCTTTGGTGGCACGGATCAAATCAGGTAAAGTATCACGCGAAGTCATGTAGTCGCTGTATTTAGCCTGTAAATCCTTCTGCATCACCTGCAATTGCTCTTGCAACTTAGTGGCTTCAGCCTGTAACTGCTTATCGGCCGCTACCTTATCGGGCAACTGCTGCACTAGCTCCTGAATATTAACATGTCCGAATTTCAATTCCTGCGCCTCAACTTTCCCTGCGAAAGCTACGGCAACCACAATCACTATTAGTTTAATCAGTTTCATATCTGTAATGCTTTTTAATCGTTATTATTGAATTCCTAATTTGGCCTTTACCAATGGTGCCACATCAATGCTCTTCTCCGACATGTACACAGGTAAACGACTTGTGGTTTCAAATATATACAAAAATCCTTGTTCGTCACCCACTTCCTGAATAGCGGCTTTTAACTTTTGTATGATAGGCGCCTGCAGCTCATTCTGCTTGGCTTGAATTTGCTGTTGTGAGAGCATGTAGAAGTTTTGCACTTTCTGATTTAACTCCATCAGTTCCTGCTCCTTAGTACTACGCTCGGCAGCTGACAAACCCTCAGCAGTTTGCTGATAGGCTGTTTGCCTGTTCTTCAGCTCTTCCTGCATACTCATGAGCTGACCTTCTTTCGCTTCAAATTCGGCCTCCATCTGTGTCTCAACAGCCTTAAGCTCAGGCATTGCCTGGAGAATCTCAGCAGTATTTATATGGCCAAATTTCATTGGTTGCTGTGCCTGCAGGGCACCTACTGTTACCAAGAGGAACACAACCAGTGGATAATAAATCTTCATATTTCTGTGTTTAGTTATTCGCTTTTGTATCCTAATTCAATCAATACATCATCGCTGATATCATACTTGCTATCGACAAACATAATACCCATGCCTGATGCCTTATCGAACACGGCGGCAATATTATTTTCGGATGCAATATCGGAAATAGCGTTAAATATCTCGTCCTGAATAGGCTTAATAAGGGCTTCGCGCCGCTTGAAGAGCTCGCCATTTTGCCCAAAGTAGTTTTGTTGTAATTGCTTGGCTTCTTTCTCTTTAGCCACAATCTCATTCTCACGCTTAGTTTTCATCTCATTGGATAAAAACACATTTTCGGCCTGATAATTCTTATAGAGCTGAGCAATTTCTTCGAAACGTTGCTCTACTTCACCCTGCCACTTGGATGAGAGTTGGGAAAGCTGCTCATTGGCAGCCTCATAAGCCGGCACGTTACGCAGGATATATTCCGAGTCGACAAATGCATACTTCTGGGCAAAGCTAATTTGCCCAATAAACAATAATGATAATAATACAATATTTCTCATAGCTCACTTTTTAGTATGCCAATACCTACAATAACTAAACCAAACTCACATAGGCCTGATTATTAAAAGCTTTGACCGATAACAAAATGGAACTGACTTCCCCCGGCATTATCCCGGTAGAAACTGTCGTCAAAACCATACCCCCAATCGATTCCCATCAAGCCAAAAATGGGCAGGAATATTCGCAGACCCACACCGGCAGATCGCTTGAGTTCGAAGGGGTTATAATCTTCGTGTTGACTCCAGGCATTACCCGCCTCCAGGAAGGCAAGGGCAAACACGGTGGCCGAAGGCTGCAAGGCCAAGGGGTACCGCACTTCCATGGTTAACTTATTATAAATGTTACCATCATACGATCCATTGGTGATCGGGGTGAGTGATGAATTCTCATACCCCCGCAACCCTATAGTCTCACTACCGGCCATACTAAAGCCGGACATGCCATCGCCCCCAAGGACGAACTTCTCAAACGGAGACTGCAGGTCTTTATTATAGTAACCAAGGAAACCCATTTCCATTTTTCCCATCACTACTAACTTATTGGCCAGGTCGACAGGTTTGTAAACGGCACCTTTGAAAGTCCACTTGTGATATTCGATGCGTTGATATTTTTCTTCCTCAGTGGCACTCGCCCAATCTTTGTCATCCTGGAACCTCGACCAGGGTGGCGTAAATTCGAGGCCGACCGAAAAGTCACTTCCCTGACGCGTGTATATCGGGTTATCAATGGATCGCCTACTTAACATTACTTTAAAGTTAAGGTTATTGGAAATTCCATTTTGCATAATGAAGTAGTTCCAGTCGAGCATATCGTAACGTTGGTAACTCACCTCGGTGTACAGCGAAAAGAAATCGTCCGGCCAGCGAAGTCGTTTTCCAAAACCCACTGAGATTCCGGTGATCTTCATATGTTGGTCAATGTCGTCCGGATCCTGATAACCATATCCTCCACCGTAACCACCATAACCTCCGTATCCGCCATAACCACCGTAGCCACCGTAACCTCCGTAGCCACCATAACCACCACCGTAACCGAAACGCGGATCGTAGTATTGAGAACTTACTCCGGTTTGTATTGAGTGATAAATGGAGAAACTCAGCGAATTAGGTTTTTTACCTCCCAACCAGGGTTCTGTAAACGACAGACTGTAAGACTGATAGAACTTACCATTGGTTTGTGCACGGAGCGCCAGAGTCTGACCGTCACCTGATGGAAGTGGGCGCCAGGCTTCTTTGTTGAAGAAGTTACGCATTGAAAAGTTGGTAAACTTAAGTCCCAATGAACCTACAAACATACCAGCACCCCATCCGCCGGATAATTCAATCTGGTCGTTGGCCTTCTCTTCTAACTGATACACAAGATCAACGGTACCGTTATCTGGATTAGGCTGTACATCAGGCACGATATTTTCAGGATCGAAATGCCCTAGCTGTGCTAGTTCACGCACAGTACGAATCAATTCTGACTTACTAAAAAGCTGTCCGGGCTTGGTACGTACCTCACGACGAACAACATGCTCGTGCGTTTTGGTGTTACCACGGATGATTACATTATTAATGGTAGCCTGCTGACCTTCGTAGATACGCATCTCTATATCAATGGTATCCCCACGTACTCCTGTTTCTACAGGGGTGATATTTGAGAATAGGTAACCATTGTCCATGTAATGGCTGTGTACTGCATCCTCATCATTAATCAAGCGATCATCCAGGTAGGTCTGGTTGAATATATCACCTTTTTTAATGCGTAAGTTATAATCAAGAAACTCAGAAGGATAGATAGTGTTACCCACCCAGCTGATATCACCGAAATAATATTTATCACCTTCTTCAATTACCAGCTTCACATCCACTGTGTTATCATCAAGGTTTTTGCTTACCTCTTCAGAAACAATGCGTGCATCGCGATAACCCAGCTCGTTGTATTTAGCAATAATTGCGGCCAAATCCTCCTCATATTTCTCCACTACAAACTTCTTGGTACGGAAAAAATTAAGGAGCTTGCCTTTTTGGTTCGTTTTCTTCATGGTTCGGTTAAGCTTGGCATCGCTTAACACCGTGTTACCTTCAAAGGTTAAGGATCTGACTTTCACCTTGTCCTTCTTATCCACGTTAATTTCCAGAATCACGTGATTGGCTTTCGAGGGATCGTCTTTTTGCACAATGCTAACCTCGGTATTATAAAAACCCTTGTCAACAAAGTGACGTTTAATATACTTTTCGGCACGGTCCACCATAAATGGTGTAACCTGTGAACCCCGCATCATAGCCACCTTCTCTTCTACGGTCTCAATCTCATTTTTCTTTAAGCCAGTAAAGAACATCTCCGACAGGCGGGGACGCTCTTTGAGGTATATTTCCAGATAAATTTCGCGACCTTCTATTTTGGTGGCTTTGATTTTGGCATCGGAGAAGAGCCCGTGCTGCCAGTACCGACGGATGGCCTCCGACACCTCATCACCGGGAACCGTAATCTGCTGTCCCACTTTTAAACCACTGATATTGACTAATATTTTGGGATCCAGGTTTTGCACACCCGTCACCTCTATATCCGCAATGATATATTTACGTGGGGTTCCTGAATATGATATATTAGGTACTTCGCTTGTTTGCCCTTTTATATTTAAAACAGAACATATAAATAGAAAAACAATTAATACTTTATTCCGCATATTAGCTTCCATGCAATTAAATAGTTTGTTCATTTTTGGCTTGCTTACCCTTCATATCCCCATCCCGCACTATCACCATTACTTTTTGATTTGTTCGCCAGTTTTTCCAAATCGTCTCTCACGTCCCTGAAAATCAAGCAAAGCCCGATAAAAATCGTCACGCCTGAAATCGGGCCATAAAACGTCGCAGAAATATAGCTCAGAATATGCTAACTGCCAAAGCAAAAAATTACTTATTCGATGCTCACCGCTTGTTCTTATCATGAGCTCAGGATCGGGTATGCCAGCTGTTGCCATGTAACCCGATATTAATTCGGCATTGATATCGTCTACGGCCAGCTGATTATCACGCACATCAGCCGCCACCTTTTTAAAGGCCTCTATGATTTCCCATCGCGAGCTATAGCTCAGCGCCAGGGTCAGCGTCAATCCAGTGTTGGAAGCTGTTTTTTCAATACAATCGGCTAGTTTAGCCTGCACCCCTTTGGGCAAGGCTTGTTTGCAACCAATCGCATTGAGCTTCACGTTATTTTTCATCAGGGTGGCCGTTTCGGCACTAATGGTGCTTACTAAAAGGCTCATCAAAGCATCCACTTCAGACTTGGGGCGTCCCCAGTTTTCGGTACTAAACGCATAAAGGGTTAAGAATCCTACACCCAACTCGGCTGCCGATTCAGTGACTTCCCGAACCGCCGTTACCCCATGCTTATGACCAAAAACACGTGAATTCCCTCTTTTCTTTGCCCAACGTCCATTGCCATCCATTATAATGGCCACATGATTGGGTAGTCGATCTTGTCTTAGTTCGTCTTTTAACGACATGCTTTCAACGAGTCTATTATTTTATACCATCATTACATTTGGTCTTCCGTTTCAACATACTTATTGTCACGTAAACACCGGCAAACGATATCCAATCGTTATTGTGGGCAAGGGTGCTTTCTCCAAATCCATAAGGGTCAGAAGGATCGATACTCCCAGGACCTATATAATCCAGATCGTCAACAAATGTTTTTCGAAAGGTCCACTCGGCTCCGATCCGAATATATTTGTTAATCTTATACTTTGCACCAATACCGAACGGCAAAGATAATATAAAACTTGTATTGCCCGCAGAATTTTCAACTTCTGTATCAATTCGGTTATAAATAGTTGTTGCGAGCCCCACTGAAACGTATGGCGTAAAGGTGGTTGTTGAAATAAACTTATGATCGTAGGACATGAAGTTAAACTCCACCTGTGCAGACACATCGCCAATGCTTCGACTAAAAGCATAATTCTCATCACTGCTTGTTGGATACACAAGGTCTTGTCCCTGATAATCACCACTTATCTTACCAAACAAAGCCATGCCCTTTAGCGCTATTCGGTCGGTAAAAACATAGCGGCCAATACCCCCAAAGGCCAGGTGCGAATTGGCAAATGGCACTCCTTTGCTTAAATCGCCGAAGTAATAGGAGGTGCCGGCAAAAGCACCCAACTCAAGCCGATCCTGCGCCTGTCCGGTCTGCGTGATACAAAGCAGAAAAGCGAAAATCAACCAACGGCATGATTTCTTCAATAACCGTAAGCTTTTATTGTCAGCGATTGTAGTCTTTTGCATATAAAATTATGATATGATATTTACACATCTCAGCATCTTTCCAAACACAATATTCTCAAAAATATTGTTCTGAAAACACACATTAATTGCGCTTATCAACACCCCACATTAATTTATTACGCAAGGTGGTAAAGAAAGAATGCTCTGCCAGCTCAATGACCTTCACGCTAAACGCGGCCTTTTTAACCTTTAGGTGAACACTATTCTCAAACACCTCACTGCGCGAATCCAGCGAAGCCAGAAATTTGGCATCGCGCCCCTCTACTTTCAGGGTCACCTCCACATCGTTGGGTATCACAATGGGGCGTACATTCAAATTATGCGGCGCAATGGGTGTGATGACAAAACTCTTACTGTCGGGGTGCAGAATAGGCCCTCCTACACTTAGCGAGTAGGCAGTAGATCCCGTTGAGGTAGCAATTATCAAACCATCGGCCCAAAAAGAGTTGAGGAATTCATCATTGACATAGGTATGTACAATAATCATGGCCGAACTATCGCGCTTACTAACTGCCAGCTCATTAAGGGCAAAATTACAATCTCCGAAATGACGCCCCTCAGTTTCCAAACTCAATAAATCAAGCTGCCTAACACGGTAACGTCCATTGAGCACATCGTGCAGAGCTGCCTTCATCTCTCCTTTGGATATATCGGCCAAAAAGCCCAGGCGTCCACTGTTAATACCTACGATGGGAATACCCTTATCGCGCACATAGGTAACCGCCTCCAAAAAGGTACCATCGCCCCCGATGCTAAAAACCAGATCGACACCATCAAAATCGGAATGCCCGGTAAAGAAACCATCCACATCGGGTTTCATCTTTACATCCGAAAGCAAAAAATCGTAAAAAGGCTTGTGAATAACAAGTTCTACTTCATCCTCTTTCAATATCTGGAATAAGCTTTTGCAAGCGCTGTAAAAGACCTCTCCAAACTGTTTCCCAAAAATGGCTATTCGCATATTAGTAGACGTTAAAGTTATTAAATGGCAATATTCAGATGCACAAAGAATCCATGCTGACGATGTTTATTCATCGAATAATTAAAGCTCCACACCATATCATAAAACGTAACAAAATCGAGCCCAACACCATAGCCATACTGCCAATTATTAACAAAGGTATTGCTTATTGATGGATTATCGTGCCACACATAACCGAAATCGCCAAAGGCTTTTATATAGAAAGCGTAGTTAACCTTGGCAAATTGAGTAAGTGGCATAAAACCCAGGTTTTTAACACGGGGTTGCAAAAGGGTGAACAGGAGGTAATTTTTCATACTTGCCTGCCGCGTTCCATCCATCACATACAGCTCATAACCATTAAGGAATGAGTCATAGCCACTTCCTGCATTCAGCACATAGGGCAACGAACGACTACTATTATATTCGCCATAGAGCAGACTGGCCCAGTGCCAGCGATTCTCCAGCTGCCAGTGTTTATCTATACGAGCGGATAGCTTAAAGTTATTCAACCCCTCCTGCCAGATGCCCAAGCCACTCTGCACCGCAGTGCCCTGCATGCGGGTACCCTTTAATGGATATACCTTGGCATCGCGTGTGTCATAATCATACTCGTAGCTAAGCTCCATAAACTGCAAACGAGTGGCATCCGGTGTCAGGTAGTTTGGGTTCAGGTCGATGATCGAATCGCTAACGCTGTAATTATGATAGCCCAGCTCCAACTTATGCCGATGATACAGACCGGAACGGATGGAGTAATACACGGAACCAAAATAGGTCACCTGTGCCATCTCAGTCTCCAATGCTTTATAAACCTGTTGGTTGTTTTTGGTAGTATAAGGCAGCTGATCGTGCATGCGAAAATCAAAGAAAACACCCCAACCTCCCCGCCGCTTATATTCGGGTGAGAAATATCCCAGCAATA
The DNA here is from genome assembly GCF_050589825.1 of Carboxylicivirga longa. Classification (NCBI taxonomy): domain Bacteria; kingdom Pseudomonadati; phylum Bacteroidota; class Bacteroidia; order Marinilabiliales; family Marinilabiliaceae; genus Carboxylicivirga; species Carboxylicivirga longa. The sequence goes on from NZ_JBNGOZ010000008.1 coordinate 42,340, forward strand.
CCTGCTTGGTAAATCCTAGTCGGATACGAGCCATGATTTTTTCATTACGCCCTCTAAAATTATCGCGCTTGAGGTATACCCCGTAGTTAACGCGCGACCAGTCACCACCATTAAAAAAGGAACTCAGATTACGATCGGCCACCTCAAAGATGGGAAACACCCACCAATACCAGCGTTCATCAACACGTACATAAAAAATAACAGTATTATCGGCCTGCAGTGTGTAACGCACGGAAACAAAATTAAACAGACCCGTATTCAGTAGATTATGCCGACACCGCGTGGTGACCTGTCCCAGGCGATTCACCATTAACACATCACCCTTGTTAAAAACCAATTCATTAAGAATGACCCGCGAACGGGTTACTTTATTACCGGCAATAACTACCTGCTGCACTCGCACGTACTCATCTACGATTCCGACATCTGCAGCTTCCTCCTGCGCCCTTATGCACATAAAACCGCCAATGCCCTGCAGTACTAACCACAGACAAACTATTTTTAGGGCGTACCAGCAAGCCGTTACCATATAAACGTGTTTACAACTACATATTCAGATAGCGCATTAGTGCTTCGTAGTTCTTTTTCACCGTATCGTCATAGGCATGGTCGCCCACATAAGTAGTTTTTACCGGGTAGTTATAGCGGTCGAAGGCATTGAGCACCGGCTGCACATCTTTTCGGTTCAACTTAATAGCAATGCACAACTTTTCCTGCCCCGGGGGTTGCGACACATAAAGGCTCAGTATCTTGGCATCGGCATCTTCAACAATGCGGGCTATTTCGGACAGGGCATAATCCTGTGGTAACAATTCCAGCTCAATGATACCACCCGAGGTATGAGCCGCTATCAGGTCAGCAAATTTGTGCAATAAATCGCTCTGGGTGATTAAGCCCAAATACTCCTCATTTTTATCCAACACGGGCACAACGGTAAGTTTCAGGCGCGATGCCACCTCAATTACATCGTAGATATGCTGATGCTCGAACACATAAGGCCGCGCAAAGGAAAGTGGGTGATTACCCAGGGGCTCTTCGGCACGGTTTAAGTCATAAATATCCACATCGCTTATGAGTCCTAAAAAAGCCAGGTTATTGACAATGGGAAGATGCGATACTCTGAACACCTCCATCCAGTTGAGGGCGTCAAGCCCCGTGTCTGAGGTTTTCAGAGAAGGTACCACTTCCGATATTAATTCTTTTGCCAACATAGATTACTTTTGGAAATACTTACTAATTTTGCGCGACAATACAGAACCCTTTATTGACGTAATTGTTTGAAAACTAAAAATACGGTCAAACTGTATAACAAACAAAAATAGGGGATAGTTTATTTAGTAGTTAATCACTCTCAAGAGGGTATTCATCAATAAAACAGCAATGACGAAACTTAGTGTTAACATAAATAAAGTGGCCACACTGCGCAACTCACGGGGTGGCGATACGCCTAATGTATTAAAGGCTGCCATTGATGTTCAGCTTTTTGGTGCCGATGGTGTTACGGTACATCCACGACCCGACGAGCGCCATATACGCTACCAGGATGTTTATGACATTCGCCCGGCCATTAAAACGGAATTTAACATTGAGGGTTATCCGTCAAAGGAGTTTATGGATCTTGTGCTGGCTGTTAAGCCCCATCAGGTAACCCTGGTACCCGATCCGCCGGAAGCACTGACTTCCAACGCAGGCTGGGACACCGTTAAGAATCAGTCATTTCTGCAGGATGTGATTGGCCAGTTCAGTGAGGCAGGCATCCGCACTTCCATATTTGTGGATACTGAGCTGAAAAACATTGAGGGCGCTGTGAAAACAAATACCGATCGCATTGAACTTTATACCGAGCCATATGCGGCCCAGTATGCCAAAGACCGGGAGGCTGCCATTGCACCCTTTGTTGAGGCGGCTAACCTGGCCAATAAAATTGGCTTGAAGATCAATGCCGGGCATGATTTAAACCTGGATAACCTGAAATATTTCAATGAGTGTATTCCTTTTTTGAAGGAGGTATCCATAGGACACGCACTCATCAGCGATGCCTTGTACATTGGATTGGAAAAAACCATTCAGCTGTACCACCAGCAACTACTAAAGTAGCCTAGTAGAGCGCCCAATAAGCTTTAAGGAACGGTTCTTTGTGATAAAACACTGCTAAAGAACCGTTCAACAAATACTTGATTAATAGGAAACTTTCAAAACTTATTACTAGTATGCAATTGTTTTATCGTGAATATGGTGAGCAGGGGCCCACGCTGGTGATTTTACACGGACTGTATGGTGCATCCGACAACTGGGTGTCAATTGCCCGCCAGCTGTCATCGGATTATCGCATCTTTTTGGTAGATCAGCGTAACCACGGGCAGTCGCCCCACCATGATACTCACGATTACGAATGCATGACGCAAGACCTGTTGGAATTTCTCGACAATCAAAAAATTGACAAAGCGCATCTGGTGGGACATTCCATGGGTGGCAAAACCGCCATGCGCTTTGCCCTTGAACATCCCGAACGTATCCATAAACTGGTGGTGCTCGATATTGCACCCAAGTCCTACGCCACTTTTAGCAACTATGCCCAAATCACCAATAACCACGAGCATATTATCAACAGCCTCCTTGAATTGCAACCGGAAAATGCAGAGACGAGGCAGGCCATTGACCAGGCGCTGGCACTGAAACTACCCAATGACGAACTGCGCCACTTCTTGCTGAAAAACATCGAGCGCACCAAAGACGGACACTATCGCTGGCGCCTGAATCTACCGGTGATAAAAAAGACGCTACCCATCATCATGGATGGCTTCTCGCACCTGAACCCGGACGAGCACAAAACAAACATCCCTGCTATTTTTATACGCGGAGAGAAATCAGACTATGTAATGGATGAGGATAGTTTGATTATTCGTAAGTTGTTTAAAGATGCTGAGGTAGTAAGCATCCCCAATGCGGGCCACTGGCTGCATGCCCAACAGCCGGCACTGTTGATTAAAACTCTGGCTTACTTTCTACTAGACTGATTTTTTCAACAACTCACTGATCAGCTAAGAGTTTAGAAATTGATCTACTTATGAACGATTTATGTATTTACGATTTATCAATGCAGCATATTATGCATGCTCAACAGCCTCTTCATCGATTAAATCCTCGCCCTTAAAACGCAGAAACAGCTGCGCCGTGGCCAACACGTCTTTTTCGCAATAACGTGCAATGCGTTCCACATCATGCTCCTCATAATACACGGCGGCCACCTGACTGCCATCAATATCATCCTTAGGCGATGGAATATTAAAAATTGTGGTGAGCAAATTCAGAGATGTATAGTGCTTATAATCACCAAACTTCCACAGCTCCAGTGTGTCGATAAACTTCACTTCCCAGGGCTTCTTACCCGCCACATCTAATATGGGCGGCAGCTTAAGACCGTTGATCAGCATGCGGCGTGCAATGTAGGGGATATCAAATTCCTTGGCGTTGTGCCCGCAGATATTCTTATTTACATCTCGCGCAAACTTTTTGAGCATATCAGCAAAATCGCTCAGCAGCACTGTTTCATTATCCCCTGCAAATGACTTCACACGGAAAAGTCGCCTCCCCCCTGTTGTTGTGATTAAGCCCACCGAGATACAAACAATTTTACCAAACTCGGCATAAATACCGGCCCTTCCATACACATCAGCGGCTGTTTGATCGTCCTGCCTGAAGTAGGCTGATTTTTTCTCCCACAGCAACTGCAACTCAGGACTTACCTGATCAAAGGCCGGCAACTGCGGAACCGTTTCTATATCGAGGAATAGTACGTCTTCGGCTTTTACATGGTTGAGCATAGCAATTAATTTAGACTGCTTAAGTTACGTTCAATGAAATGGCGCAATATGTTAATGGCAATTTTATTATTCCCTCCCTGTGGCACAATCAGATCGGCATATCGCTTAGTAGGTTCAATAAACTGCAAATGACTAGGTTTCACTGTATCATCGTAGCGTTCTAACACCATATTGACCGTTCGCCCCCGCTCCTCGATGTCGCGCTTAATAACGCGCGAGAGACGATCGTCAGCATCGGCATGCACAAACACCTTGAGATCCATCAGCCGCCGCAATTCACAGTTACCAAGAATAAGAATGCCCTCCACAATCACTACATCACGTGGTGCCACCGTGATGGTTTCCTGCGCACGAGTGCAAGTAAGATATGAATACTGAGGCATCTCAACACTGCGCCCGGCCTTCAATTCCCCAAGATGTTTAATCAATAAATCCCACTCAATGGAATTGGGGTGGTCAAAATTTATCTTCTGACGTTCTTCCAGGGGCAGATGCTGACTGTCCTTGTAATACGAGTCCTGAGGTAATACCGCCACCTCGCCACAGGGCAGCTGCTCCATAATTTTTCGCACTACGGTGGTTTTACCCGAACCGGTGCCACCGGCAATTCCTATTATCAGCATTTTACTAATTTTGCAGTCAATTATCACAACAATAATAAGTAAATTATTTCATTATGATTAAACACATTGTCCTATTCAAGCTAAAAAAGTTCGATGACGCAGCATCCAAGACTGCTAAGCTGAATGAAATAAAAACGGGATTACTGGCACTGGAAGATAAAATTGAGGCACTTAAATCCATCGAAGTCGGTCTCAACTGTAATCCTGACGAAGACTTCGACATTTCATTAAGTACCACTTTTGATGATATGGAAGGATTGGCAAGCTATGCCCAGCACCCCGATCATCTGGCTATTGGCAAGATTGTTCGAGAGGTACTTGAGGCACGATCATGTGTGGATTATAATTTTTAAGCACTGCGCACGCCGAATTTATTTTCAAATTCGGCTACCAGTTTTTCCAATTCAATCTTGAAATAATTCAGGTAATTATTGAAATAAATATCGCCACTCTCGCGCGAACCATCACTAAATTCAAACTCAAGGTCGATATACCATGTTCCGGATCCATCATCTTGCTGCCTAGCAATGGGTTTCACCCTGGCCAGGATAGTATAATTAAGGTAACGAATATCCATGATGGCATGAGTATTAAGTGTGCCAGCCAGGGCAGTAGCATATTCCTCGCTTCCCTCTTGCAGCTGCATCACTTTCTCCAGCTCGTTATACACAGCACCACTTCGGGCTCTTGTTTTAGCCATAATATTCTTTAACACCAGCTTATTTTCGATATCGTCCACCGGCATAAAGGTGTTATGCTCATTAAAACGAAGGCATAACTCATGTTCCAGAATACGAGCCGAGTTATTACTAAAGGTCCAGCGCCAAAAACCCTCACGATCCTCTTTTTCAAGCTCCCCATTAAGGTTAAATGAACCGGCGTTGAAGGTGAGTGCCACATCCTTAAAATGGCCATCTTCAGCAAAAGTGCTAAGCAAATTACTGGTCAGCAACAAATCGCTACCTACCTTGATGTTACAATAAAGTCGTTCAAGTACCTGATCAACTATCTGCCCACTGTCCTGCTCCTCGCCTTTACCCGGGAAAACGCCACCGTAGAAGGCAAGGTCTGACACGGTAAGCACAGCGTCAGCGGCTGTCGCATCATCAGCGGAAGGAAAGATAAAGACAATTTTATCATCACAATCTTTTACTTTTTCAAACTGCCCCAACTCTTCATTCCACTGCCATTGGCCATATCCATCGGCCAGCAGTTGCGTGCAGTAATAGCCACGATCAAATACCAGATCCATCAGAGCGGCAAAGTAACAGTCCTCGCCAGCTGTATTGTACATCAAATTGCCCAAACCCATCATGGCTTGCACAAAACGTGCATTTCCTTCAACATCTTTACCGTCGAGTCGTTGACTCATGGAGTGACACAACGTGGCAAAAGGAGTTTTTCCCAGCGCCTCCAACTGACTTTGTAAGGCATCCACATTGTCATATAATACGCTTTTATCGTGGTCAACACCATAACTACTATACCTATCGTGTTCATACCCTTTGTCACAAGCCGTCATTAACACTATTATCAACAGCACGGCGCCCTTCACTAAAAACCTCATCGTAATTTTCTTTCCTTTTAAAGTACTTTCCTGTTTCCGGTTTATGTGACAAAGCAACAAAAGGTTACACGTATTAAAAAAAAAGCTGCCTCATTTCTGAAACAGCTCTTTTGTTTGATCTGATAATAAGTTTGTTACCCTTAATTTTTTTGTAAAAAGTCATGCACATTTTTTGCAGCTTCGCGTCCGCGGGCGATGGCAGTTACTACCAAACTGGCACCACTTGCCGCATCGCCGGCTGCAAATACACCGGCCATACTGGTGTGAAACTTATCATCCACCTGAATATTTCCACGATCATCGAGTTTTAGACCCAACTCTTTCACTAAGCCCTCATGCACAGGACTTACAAAACCCATGGACAGCAATACCATATCCACCTCCATTAATTGAGTAGTATCAGGTTTTTCGTGCATCTGCCACTGCCCCTTATCATTCTTGCTCCACTCCACCTCAACAAGTTCTACCTGTTTGAGCTTACCTGTTTCTCCCAGGAAACGTTTTGTATTAAGGCTCCATCGGCGGGTACAGCCCTCTTCATGCGAGGTAGAAGTCTTGAGGGTACTGGGCCAGTATGGCCAGGGGTTATCCGCACTCCGCTTCTTTGGAGGCTGAGGCATTATCTCAATTTGAGTCACTACTTTCGCCTTCTGGCGAATGGCCGTTCCCACACAATCGGAACCCGTATCGCCACCGCCAATTACCAATACCTTTTTACCTTTGGCCTCCAGGCGCTCACCCTCGATTACAAGGCCGCGGTTTACTTTATTCTGCTGGGTTAAATAATCCATGGCGAAATGCACCCCCTCCAGATCGCGTCCTTCCACAGGCAGATCGCGGGGCTTCATAGCACCAATACTAAGCACCACTGCATCGAAGCTACTCAATAACTCATCCCCTTTGAGGGTATCACCCACAGCCGTATTTGTGCGAAAGACAATGCCCTCCTCTTTAAAAATGGCTATACGCCGGTCAATTACCTTTTTATTAAGTTTAAAGTCGGGGATACCATAGCGCAAAAGCCCACCTACTGCGTCATCCTTTTCAAATACCGTAACACTGTGACCTGCTTGGTTTAAAAGATCAGCCACCGATAAGCCAGCGGGTCCTGAACCCACTACAGCCACCTTCTTGCCACTACGTACAACAGGAATACGTGGTACGATGTACCCTTCGTTAAAGGCCTTCTCCACCACCGAACATTCGTTTTCGCGGATGGTTACTGCCTCCTCATGAATGGCCAGCACACACGATTTCTCGCAGGGATTGGGACAAATTCGCCCGGTAAATTCAGGAAAACTATTTGTGGAATGAAGAATGTCGCTGGCTAACTGCCACTCTCCTTTATAAACGGCATCCTGCCACTCGGGTATTTTGCTGCCCACCGGACAGGCCCAATGACAGAATGGGATACCACAGTCCATACAACGCGCCGCCTGCAAGGTACGGTCGGCTCCATTCAGCGTTTGCTCCACCTCGCCATAATCGTCGACACGCTCGGCTACAGGACGGTATCCACCTTCTTTACGCGCATATTTTATAAAACCTTTCGGATCTGCCATAATCTACTGTTTTAAAAACACCGGGGCGGCCTTCGCAAGCGTTGCTCATCCTTATCCATCCCCCGGCAATCCATTTTATTGAAGCTTCCAGCGCTACACTTTCCACTTATGATTTTTTTTACTTTATCGTTTTTTTTGTGCCCAAAATCACCTCGTTATTCGCGCAGATAGGGAGCATCTTCTGTCTCACGCAACTTCTGCTCCAGCTCTTTAATCTTCTGTTCCTGCAGTACCTTTTTGTACTCAAAAGGAATCACCTTCACGAATTTAGGCAGATAAGTAGTCCAGTTAACCAACACCTCTTGCGCCTTGCTACTGTTAGTATGCAACAAATGCTTATTGAGCATAAACTGCAACTCCTGCACATCGGCGGCATCCTCCACCGGCGTTAAATCCACCAGGCCTTTGTTGCAGTAATAATCCAGCTTACCGGCTTCATCCAGCACATAAGCAATACCACCGCTCATGCCCGCAGCAAAATTGCGTCCGGTAGACCCCAGCACTACTACACGACCACCGGTCATGTATTCGCAGCAGTGATCACCCACACCTTCAACCACAGCATGGGCACCGGAATTACGCACCGCAAAACGCTCGCCGGCTACACCCCGCACATATAGATGCCCTTGGGTGGCTCCGTATAGCACCGTATTACCGATGATGATATTTTCTTCGGGGGTGAAAGTACTGCCTACAGGCGGCACCACGATAATTTTACCACCGGAGAGTCCTTTGCCCAGGTAATCATTGGCATCGCCCTCGAGCCGGAAGCTTACCCCTTTGGCCAAAAATGCCCCGAAGCTTTGCCCGGCAGATCCCTGAAAGGTACAATTAATGGTATTCTTGGGCAGTCCGCTCTCGCCGTAACGTTTGGACACCTCACCCGACAGCATGGCACCCACTGCACGATCGGTATTGATAATATTATCTGCCATCCACACTTTCTGCTGATTAATCAATGCGGCCTGTGCCTGCTTTATCAGGTGACGATCCATCACTTTATCCAGCTGATGATCCTGCTCCATCGTGTTACGCAAGGGGTATTTCTTTCCTTCTTCGGGAAAATATAATAGACGACTCAGGTCTACCCCCTGCGACTTCCAGTTACTAACTTCTTGATCCTGCTCCAGCAGATCGCTGCGTCCAATGACCTCATCAAGCGATTTGCAACCCAGCTGCGCCAGGTATTCACGCACCTCTTCGGCAATGAAATAAAAGAAATTAACAACGTACTTATACTTACCAATAAAGCGCTTACGCAATGCCTCGTCCTGTGTAGCAATACCGGCCGGGCAGGTATTAAGATGACACTTACGCATCATGACACAACCCAGTGTAACCAATGCCGAAGTGGCAAAACCATACTCCTCGGCACCCAAGAGTGCCATTTTTATAACATCGAGGCCTGTTTTAAGCTGTCCATCGGTCTGCAACTTAACACGTCCCCGCAGATTATTCATCACCAATGTCTGTTGTGCTTCCGACAAGCCAATCTCTACCGGTAGCCCGGCGTGTTTAATAGAGCTGCTGGGGCTGGCTCCCGTACCACCTTCGGCACCACTGATCACGATTAAATCGGCATGTGCCTTTGCCACCCCGGCGGCAACCGTGCCTACTCCATTTTCCGAAACCAGTTTCACACTGATACGTGCCGAGGGGTTGGTGCTCTTCAAGTCATAGATCAGCTGCGCCAAATCCTCGATGGAATAGATGTCATGATGAGGGGGCGGTGATATCAGTGTAATACCTGGTGTTGAGTTACGCAGGCGGGCAATAATCTTATCCACCTTAAATCCGGGCAGCTGTCCTCCCTCACCAGGCTTAGCACCCTGTGCTATTTTTATCTGCAACTCATCGGCATTGGTCAGATAATTATTAGTGACCCCAAAGCGGCCACTGGCAATTTGCTTAATGGCGCTGCGGGCCGGACTCTTGAGGCGGGCAGCATCTTCACCCCCTTCTCCCGTATTACTTCGTCCACCCACTTCGTTCATGGCAAGTGCCATGGCTTCGTGCGCTTCTTTGGAGATAGAACCATAAGACATGGCACCCGTTACAAAGCGTTTCATGATTTCGGAGGCAGGCTCCACATCGCTTATATCGATAGGCTCCCTCTTCTTCAGCTTCATAAGCCCACGGATAAAAAGAGGTGCCTGATTATCACTATCAACCTGTCGACTATACTCCTTGTATATTTGATAATCACCACTTGACGTTGCCCACTGAAGCAAACCGATGGTTTCAGGGTTCCATCCATGCTTCTCGCCATACTTACGATAGCTGTAACTCCCTTTCGTATCGAAAGGATTACCCTGAAAAGATGGTTGAAAAGCCTTTTGCAGATCCATCACACTTTCCTGTGCAATCTCTTCGAGACCTACACCACCAATTTTACTTGGGGTACCTGTAAAATACTTCTCAATGAGAGCTTCGGAGATGCCAATGGCTTCAAATATCTGTGCTCCATGATAAGAACGCAAGGTGCTGATTCCCATCTTTGACAATACCTTCAGCAAGCCTTTATCAACGGCTTTCATATAATTCTCACGTGCCGTAGCATAGTCCATATCAATCTTGCCCTCCTTCACCATTTCATTAATGGTGGCAAAGCACACATAAGGATTAATTACACTGGCTCCAAAGCCCAGTAAAAGGGCAAAATGCATTACTTCACGTGCCTCACCGGTTTCAACCACCAGCCCCACCTGCATCCTCTTTTTGGCTTTAATAAGATGATGATGCGTAGCCGCTACCGCCAGCAAAGAAGGTACAGGCGCCTGGTCTTTATCAATATCCCGGTCACTCAGAATAATGTAATTCATACCGTCATCAACGGCCTTTTCAGCAGCACTGCAAATACGGTCAAGCGCTTCCTCCAGCCCCTTGCCCCCTTTATCGGCCGAAAAGGTCATGGGGATATTAACATGGGTGAACTCATCACGCCTGAAATCCTTAATCTTCCCTAAGTCGGTATTGGTCATCAGCGGACTCTCAAACTTAATGGATCGACATTGAGCAGGAGCCTCGCTTAGCAGATTTTTGGGTACCGCACCAATGTAACTGGTCAGTGCCATTACCAAGCCTTCGCGAATGGGATCAATGGGTGGATTGGTTACCTGAGCGAACAACTGCCTGAAATAAGAGAAAAAGCGCTGCGGCTTATCCGATAACACAGCAATGGGCGTATCATTACCCATGGAGGCAATGGGCTCACCACCAGTTTTGGCCATGGGCGCAATAATTTGTTCAAAATCTTCGCGGTTATAGCCAAAGGCCTTCAGATAAGTATCGTACTTATCGCCCAGTTGGGAAGGCACACGTTGCTGCACATCAATATCATGCATATTAATACGATTCTCCTTTAGCCAGTTAGCATAGGGATGACGACGTGCCAGTTGCGACTTAATCTCCTCGTCGGGTATGATCACTCCAAGCTGTGTATCCACTAACAAAAGCTTACCTGGTTTTAATCGTCCCTTCTCCTTAATTTGTGTGGCTTCGAAAGTTTGTACTCCTACTTCGGACCCCATCACAATCATATCATCGTGCGTGATGATATAACGCGAGGGACGCAGTCCGTTACGATCAAGCGTACCTCCTACATAACGACCATCAGAGAATACTATGGAAGCCGGCCCATCCCAGGGCTCCATAATGGTAGAGTGATACTCATAATAAGCCTTTAAGCTATCGGGTATCGGGTTCTTACTGTTCCATGATTCCGGCACCAGCATACTTAAGGCATGGGGCAGAGATCGACCCGTGAGAAATAAAAACTCCAGCACATTATCCAACGATGCCGAATCACTCATATTAGGGGTAACCACCGGAAAGAGCTTTTTCAGATCATCACCAAACAAGTCGGATGCCAGCAAACTCTCGCGTGCCTGCATCCACAGCCTATTCCCTTTGATGGTATTAATCTCACCATTGTGCGCCATGATGCGGAAGGGCTGTGCCAAATCCCAGGTAGGAAAGGTGTTGGTACTAAAGCGCGAATGCACCAAAGAGATGGCACTCTGGATTCGCGCATCCTGCAAATCGAGGAAATACTGCCCCAGCTGAGCCGGTGTCAGCATTCCTTTATAGATAAATATTTTCGATGACAAACTCGGCAGATAGAAAGCCTCTTTTTCGAGGAGGGTAGTATCGCGTATGGCATTCTCAGCCTGTTTGCGCGCCAGGTACAAACGGCGCTCCAATGCATCCTGTTCAAAATCACCAGTCACAAAAACTTGCTCAATACGTGGCTCACTGCTTTGGGCGATCTCACCGATCACCTCACTATCTACAGGCACCTGACGGTAGGCTATTAAAGTCAATCCCTCGACTTTCAAATAATCATTGAGAATCTGCTTGCAATGGTCAGCCTCATCCTCGTTTTGCGGCAAAAAAACAAGGCCAGTGCCATACTTACCGGCAGCTGGCAAATCAAAGCCAAAGGTGGAGAAATAGGCGTGTGGCACCTGCATTAAAATACCCGCGCCGTCGCCGGACTTGTTATCGGCACTCTCGGCACCCCGGTGCGTCATGTTACACAGTACCTCCAAGCCCCGCTTTACGATTTCGTTGGTTGCTGTGCCTTTAATATTAGCCACAAAACCAATCCCACAGTTATCACGCTCGTTTGCAGGGTCGTACAAGCCCTGCGCTTTTGGAAATCGTCTTGTCATACAGTTATATGCTTTTAGAGAAAAATCAACAATATTTCCTGCTCAACAGGAAGTATGTTGTCGCCACTGGATTGAAAAATAAAACCACCTACTTACGTTTAGTAAGTTTTTAGCTAGTTTTTGTTGTGTTGTGAAAGCAAAAGTAGCTATTAAATTTATATTCTCCAACTAGGCGAGCATATCAGCGATAAAAAACATGACTTTTGACACTTTTCTGACACTTCGTTTATTGCCCATTAACAACAAGCATCTTACTGTATTTGAAGAATACAACGAGTTAAATATCAATCATTAACCTCATAAAATTTGCACGTCAATTTTGATCACATGAAGAACAAAGCCACTCGTTTGCTTATCAAACAATAAGCCCCGTTCTGCAGGGCAAAACGGGGCGCTAATGCATTTAAAGAATGCTGTAAAGGCTAGAAAATATCAGCTAAAAAACTCATTATGAATAGCATCAATAGCCATATCTCGATCATCGCGAGCCACCATGAAGTAACTGGCTACAGCGGAGGCTCCTGAGACAATCATCTGTATGTTAATATCCTTTTTGGCCAAAGCCATAAATAAGCGACCGGCCACACCGGGGCGATCCAAAATACCCTCACCCACAATGGCAATTGTGGAAATCTGTTCACTGGCTATAAGCTCCGTAATAGCGGAAAGCTCAAGTTCTTCCACCACCTTATAAGCCCGCTTGATATCTTTTGCAGACAGCAATAGGTTAATAACAATTTGCGATGTGATTACCGATTTAATGTTAATCCCTGCTCTATCCAAAGCTACTGTCACCTTGGCCAAAACACCCTTTTTCAGGCCTACGCCAGCACCCCGCATCTTTAGAATACAGAAATCATCACTGTAAGTCACACTCTTCACGATGCAGTCACTTACTGTTTCAGCAGCATGCACAACAGTACGCGGCGCCACACTACCCATAAAGGCATCAATATTACCAATATGAATGGGTATTCCTACTTCCTTTAGCGGCTCCACTGTTCGCGGATGCAGTATACTCGCCCCAAAATAAGACAACTCGGCAGCTTCGGCGTATGATAAATGAGTGATGCGTTTTGGCGACTGTACCAGCTTAGGATCAGCACTCATAAAGCCATCCACATCCTTCCAAACATCCAATGATTCGGCATTGAGACAACGAGCCAGCGCTGCTGCCGAATAGTCACTGCCTCCCCGTCCCAGCAGGGTAACCTTACCCTGTTGCGACACACCATAGAAACCGGGCACTACATATACCTTGTCGCCCGCCAGGCGTTTCTGCACATTGGCCGCCGACAAATCAAAATCAACAGTTGCATTACCAAATTCACCATCAGTAATTAAGGGCATCTGCTCGGGCAAAGCCTCTTCCGCATCAATCCCTTTGCTTTGCAAAATAGCAGTGAGCACCAAGGAGCTAAGGCGCTCGCCATAACTTAATATCACATCTTCAACAAACTCAGGCACATCACCGATATAGTGAATACCCGTAAGGTAACGACTCAGCTCCTTTATGCGTGACTGTACCGCATTAAGCGTGCGGTCCTGCCATTCTTTATCATCAAAATTCTCTATAATTGCCTCTTCCTTAAGCTCTCGTAAAAAACGAACCAGCTTCTCAATATTGGACTCATCCTGTTTGACATCCTCCATCGCACGAATAAGATGATTGGTAATCCCATAAAAGGCTGACACAACAATTACCAGTGGTCGATCATAAGCCCTTATCACATTAACGAGTTTCTGAATGTCTTCTTTTTTCTTTAGATTGGATCCTCCAAACTTGGCAACTACTTTCTTCATTATATTTACTACAAATAGGATGGCATACCGCCGTTAGTATAACTCAAACATCTGCTGCAGCGCATCAGACCAAGTACAAACTTATACGAATGATGTTAGATACACAAATACTCAACTCACTGGAAGAATTACCAAAGCGCCTCATTTTCCAGCATTGCCATTAAATCAGGATGATATAATTGTATGCCCAGTTGTTGCTTAACCTTTGCATTGGATATAATTTTAAACCCCTCGCTATCATGGATAAAATGTGGTATTTCACGCCCCTTGAGCTGTGCGGCACGTGCATAAAAATCAGCTTTGGCAGGATGCGTATCGGCCACCCCATTAAACACCTCACCGTAGCAGTCCTGCTGCAAAATGGATTCAATAATCAATAGACAATCGTCTAAATGAATGAGGTTAACCGCTTGCCGAGCTCCACTCACTGCACGATCGGCCGTAAAAAATCGCCCGGGGTAACGCGCACCCCCCACCAGTCCGCCAAAACGAACAACAGTGCAACGTGACGGTAACTTTTGAAACATACGTTCGATGGCCAAAAGCGGATGGGCATCATCGCTCATCTGGTTGGTATCGTCCTCAACCACCTCGCGATTAAGCAGGGGATAAACCGAGGTTGAACTGATTAGAATAAGATTTGCCGGGCCCTCTTGTTTGATGACTTCCAGTAATGGCAGATAAGCACGGGGTTGCCTGAGCAAGCGCGTTGGCGGAATATTTACCAGCAGTGTATCCGCCTTGAAAAAATCACGATCCCCATCTGACAGCTTAGTAATATCGATACAGTACGGCTCAATACCTGCACGACTGAGGGCCTCCATCTTTTGAGGTGTGGTAGTGGACCCCTTTACACGCCAGCCTTTTTTATGCAATGATGTAGCAAGCGGAAATCCCAACCAGCCACAACCCAAAATACTAATTGTACCATTCATATACTACTAACCGCTACGGTGTTCAAATGTTTCAGTAACGGTTCATGCAGTTATTATGCAGCATACGAATAAAGCTCTTACCACGCTTCAGCTCTTTATAAAACGAAGAGATATACCGGTATATATCTTTACGATCTCCTTCATCAAGATACTCAAAATCAAGGATAGTAGCGTATATCTGCTCCTCAGCCGCCAGAAACTCTTCAATCAGAGTCAGGTAATTATCATTATAGCTTCTACAGCGGCCGATATAATCACGCTCCGTCACCTTCGTGGCACGTGACCATTCCGATGGCTTGGCATAGGCGGCATTGATCAAGCCGGCATGATCAAAATCGTAGGGAATGGCAGTGACCTCTTCGCGCCCCTGCTCCAACGACTTGATAAACTTAATATTATGAGCACTCTTAATGCGCCAATCCGTATTTCCAATCATATAATTAAAAAAAGCAACCCGGTCGGCATCCAGCTCATTAATTACTGCATCGTTAAAATATTCGCCTTTCACCTCCGCGCTGTTAGTACGTTGCGCCATCATATACATGGGTTCGATAATAAAGGCAGCCACCCGGTAGTGTTTCCCCTTTTTACCTTCATCAAAATACTGCACATCGAGCAAGCGCGTGCGCAGCGCATAAGGACTCAGCTGTTCCCACAGCTTATAAACTAAGTACTCTTTGTACAGATATTTAAGATATGCTTTAGAATTTACACAGTGACTCACCAGCTTCATCTTGGTAAGGTAGCCATCGGTGGTAAAAAGAGTATCGGGCTTAAAATTAAGCATCACAGGTGGGAAAAAGCAGTTGTCCCTGCGATAATTACCCCGCGCCTTACAGCGTACTTTATGACGTACCGAATCCCCTTTGGCATCGTAAACGACAATGGCTCCATCACTATATTCTTCACTCTTACGAATATGTTGACTGATATCGAAGTACAGACTGACCCTAAGCACATTATCACCCTCAAAAAAAGAAGGATAAAATGTAGTGTCGGCTGTTTGCCCATGCAGGCACAAGGGCATTGTAACTAATACAACTAAAATATGATAGCGACTTATCAACATCACGATTGTTGGTTTTTGTAAGAAATTACAAAAAAAAATAGCAGTAGTAAAAATCGGCTTGATATTGAAAATATTAAGTCGTAGTTTGAAGTTTTAAAACTAAGTGATTATGTATCGATTTGCCATTGACAACGAGGAAGAACTGCAAGACGGAGTAACACGGGTTTTACGCGAGCAATTCACCTTTATCGAACACCTGACAACTATTCCTGACAACATAGATATCACAGTTCATGAAATCCGCAAGGCGCTCAAACGAATCAGAGCCATCCTGCGACTTGTCCGCTGGGATATTGGCGAAGAGCTTTATCAGGAAGAGAATATGCGCTACCGCGATCTGGCACGACAACTATCCAGCCTACGCGACTACCATGTCATCATCACTTACCTGGCCGAAAACTTTGAGGCCGATGAGTTAAAGATTCCTGAGACAGTATTTATCCGAATAGTTGAATATTTGAACACACGAAAAGAGGCCGAACTTAAGCGACTGATCGACAATCAAACCCTGGAAACCATTCAGGAACAGATGATACTTTCGAAGCAAGGTCTGGAAGAATACCCCACTAATTTCCTGGGACCCCACACGATCCGTCAGGGGGTTACTAATTCGTATAATCAGTGCCTGAATAAAATATCTGAAGCACAACTAAAACTAGATGATCATCCCTTGCATGAATTGCGTAAATGTGTAAAGTACCTGCTTAATCAGATGATATTGATCCGTGAGGTATGGCCCGAGTTTTTCAAACACTATGCATCCTCGCTAAAGCAAGCATCTGACCTGCTGGGTGACGACCATAATATTGCTGAAACCATTCAAATTATTAGTAAATTGCCGCTTGCTGTCGTAAGTGCGGCAGATAAAGAAAGCCTCATAAAATCTTTAGAGGCCGAACGCGAACATATCCATCGTGAGATATGGCCCTTGCTGGGTAAACTTTTTACAGAAGATGCCAAGTCTTTTGTTAAACGCATCACCTCGTACTGGTTAATCAGCAGAGAGTAGACTTTTGCAATACCAATTTAGCCTGGAATAAAGAAGATGGCCGTCCGTAAGAACAATTAATGTGTGAGTATGTTTCTTTCTTAAAAAAAGAAAATATGTACAACGGACTTTTACATCTCCACAGTGGCCTGCGTTATATCATTCTGGCCCTTTTTTTGGTTACCCTCATCATGAGCCTGAACAACTGGCTTAAGGAACGAAAATACACCCATAAGCATCATTCCATTGTCAAGCTGCATGCAATTGTATTTACCATTCAGTTTGTGGCAGGCGTGGCGCTCTATGCCATCAGCAGCAAGGTGCTGTTTGATGCCGGCATGATGAAAAGCACCCTACTGCGTTTTTTTACGCTTGAGCATCCGCTTATGATGCTGATTGCGACTATATTGATTGTACACAGTGCCGCCAAAGCCAAGATATACAGCAATTACACCACCCATAAACGTCTTTTTTGGTACAACCTGCTGGGTCTGCTGCTGGTGGTGGCCTCCATCCCCTGGCCCTTCCGCGAGCAACTGGGTGCCGGCTGGTTCTAAGCCCCTATTTTATAGTACTCATAAAAAGTACTATCTTCATGCGCCAAACAAATAAACTAAGCTATGATGTTTCTGGAAGCTAAACAAGTGGTTAAAAAATATGCTAACCACCTGGCGCTTGATTATGTGAACATGGAGGTGCCCGAAAACAGCATCTACGGCTTGCTGGGACCTAACGGAGCCGGCAAAACCACCTTGATACGCATTATCAACCAAATCACGGGTCCCGACTCGGGTGAAATACTATTAAATGGACAAGCACTGCGTGCTGATGACGTGAGCCGCATTGGTTATTTACCCGAAGAGCGTGGGCTGTACAAAAAAATGAAGGTGGGCGAACAAGCCATCTATCTGGCCCGCATGAAAGGACTCACCCGCAACGATGCCATTAAAAAACTGCGCTATTGGTTTGAAAAATTTGAGATACAACCTTGGTGGGATAAGAAAGTAGAAGAGCTTTCCAAGGGGATGCAGCAAAAGATTCAATTTGTGGTAACGGTATTACACAACCCCAAACTACTGATTTTCGACGAGCCTTTTAGCGGTTTTGACCCTATTAACGCCAACCTGCTAAAACAGGAAATAATTAAACTGAAAGAGGAAGGCGCCACCATTTTATTTTCGACCCATAACATGGGATCGGTAGAGGAGTTGTGCGATCACATCACACTGATTAACAAATCAAAGACCATCCTCAATGGCCCCATCGACACCATCCGTCAGAGTTATAAAGACAATCTGGTTAAACTGGAGTTTGCAGGCGATAGTAATCTCATCCGCCAACAACTGAGCAACGACTTCCAGGTAGAAAATATTGAGAAGACCAACGGACACCACACTGCATATGTAAAAATGCTCAACAATGCCTCCATCAATCAACTGTTATACAGCGTGATTGATGATGTGAAAATCTATGGTCTGCATGAAGTATTACCCACTATGAACGACATCTTTATTAAAGTTGTTGAACACAGTAATCAAACCGGAAAATAATCTACTATGAGCAAAATATCATTAATCATACAACGGGAATATTCCACCCGAGTTAAGAAAAAAAGCTTTATTGTAATGACCATCATCGGCCCCATTCTGTTCGCCGCCATGATGGTACTGCCCGGTTGGTTTGCCTCCATGGAGGATACTGAAGAAAAAAACATAGCCGTTATTGATGAGACCGGCCTTTACACCAACCGCATTAATAGCACCGAGTTTCTGAAGTTTAGCTGGCTGAAAACGGAAGATACGGAAGGGCTGGCTGAAAATTACCGGGAAGAAGGCTACCACGCCTACCTGGTGATAGAAGATAACCTGCTGAAACGCCCTGATGCCGTTAAAATCTACTCCGAGACACAGATCACCATTGATGTGAAAGACCATATATCGCGCAGTCTTGAACGCTATCTGGAGAAAGAAAAGCTGGGCAGCTACCAGATTGATGGTCTGGATAACATCATCAAGGAAATCAACAATGTAAAGATTGACCTGAAGACCATTAAGCTTGCCGAGGATGGCTCTGAAAAAGAAAGCTCTACAGAGCTGGTAATGATTGCAGCCATCGTATTTGCCATGATGATCTATATGTTTGTGCTGGTGTATGGCATGCAGGTAATGCGGGGTGTGATGGAAGAAAAGGTAAACCGCATTGTAGAAGTCATTGTGTCATCGGTAAAACCCTTTCAGCTGATGATGGGAAAAATTATTGGTATTGCCCTGGTGGCTCTTACACAATTTATGCTGTGGATCGTGTTAACCATCGCCATTGTAGGGGTGTTGCATACAGTTTTTGCTGCCGATGTAACCTCATCGGGAAAAGCAGAGCAAATGCAGGTTATGGCCGGCATGGATATGCAGGAGGCAGGCGACAGCAATCAGGCCGCTGCCTTTGCCGATGGCTTTAATAATATTTTGGATCAGGTGATGTCACTCAATCTGGTGGGCAGCCTGCTACTATTTATCTTTTATTTCCTGGGCGGATACCTCCTCTACGCTAGTCTGTTTGCAGCCTTGGGCGCTGCCCTTGATAACGAGGCCGACAGTCAGCAATTTGTGATGCCCGTGATGATGCCCCTCATCCTGTCCATCTACGTAGCCATGGCGGCTTTTCGCAACCCGGCCGGCGATTTGGCCTTTTGGTTTTCGATGATTCCTTTTACCTCACCCGTGGTAATGATGGCCCGCATACCCTTTGAGCCTCCCGTATGGCAAATGGCTCTATCCATGACCCTACTGGTTGCTACTTTTGTTTTCACCACCTGGTTTGCAGGGCGCATTTATCGTACCGGCATACTAATGTACGGTAAAAAAGTAACGTATAAGGAGCTATGGAAATGGTTCCGTTATTCGGGTCGCTAGTAGAAAGAGATAATTAGATAAAAGGGCTGCTTCCATTTTTGATGGACAGCCCTTTCTTTTATGTATTTTATTATCTTTCGAATCGGATAGAAAATCATAATATGAGAATTGCAATAATTGACTTAGGCACCAACACCTTTAACCTGTTGATTGCCGAACAAACGGAGAATAGCTACACCATCTTACTTGAGAATAAATACCCGGCCAAGTTGGGAAAAGGCGGCATCAACGATAAAAAGATTGTTCCCGAGGCAATGGAAAGGGGCCTTCTTGCGCTGAAGACCCACTTAAACACCATTGCACAATACAAGGTGGATAAAGTGGTGTGCATGGCCACCGCCGCCATACGCAGTGCCTCCAACGGACAGGACTTTGTTGAGCGGGTAAAACAGGAACTTGGTCTGGACATACAGGTGATAGACGGACAAAAGGAAGCCGAACTGATTTTTGACGGCATCAAGCAGGTGGTGCCCATTGGCGAGGAGCGCGTTCTGATACTCGATATAGGCGGTGGATCCAACGAGTTTATTATTGCCAACAAAGACGGCGTAATGTGGAAGCACAGCTTTGATCTGGGCGTGGCACGTCTGCTCGATCGCTTTCAGCCATCCAACCCTATTAAACAGGAGGAGATTGACGCTGTTGAGCAATACATAAAATCAGAACTCACCCTGCTATACGAAGCACTGAGCAAATTTCCCTGCTCCACCCTTATTGGATCCTCTGGCTCCTTCGATACCCTGGCGGCAATGTTGGCCGGAGTACACCATCCGCATCTCGACATGGAAAAGGTAATGACCTACCGAATACTTATTGACAGCGCACAAGCACTGCATGAACAGTTTCTGCGCTCCACCACGGAGGAACGGCTTAACATGAAACGCCTGGACTCGCACCGTGTTGATATGATTGTATTAGCGAGTATTTTTATTAACTTCATCGTTAATGAATTTAATATTAAAGAAATCTGGCAATGTGCCTTTGCCCTCAAAGAAGGCACCATCTACCAAATTGTGAATAAGCAGCTATAAGCAAAATAAGATGGCAAAAATTTTAGTGATTGACGATCAGCGAAGCATTCGTAACACCCTGAAAGACATACTTGAATACGAAAGTCACACCGTTGAGTTGGCCGAAGATGGCGAACAGGGGCTCGAACGCTTTAAAGCCGATAAGTACGATGTTATTCTATGCGATATCAAAATGCCCAATATGGATGGCATGGAGGTGTTGGATCACCTGCATAAGGAAAACTCAGATACACCGGTTATTATGATATCGGGGCACGGCAATATCGATACTGCAGTGGAAGCCATCAAAAAAGGAGCCTACGATTTTATTGAGAAACCCCTGGACCTGAATCGCATGCTGGTAACGATTCGCAATGCCATAGAGAAAAAAGATTTGGTTACAGAAACCAAAGTGCTCAAGCGCAAAGTGAGTAAAACGTATGATATGATTGGCGAGTCGGAGCCCATCCTACGTGTTAAGACCATGATCGATAAAGTGGCACCCACCGATGCACGCGTGCTGATTACGGGTGAGAATGGAACAGGTAAGGAGCTTGTTGCCCGATGGCTGCATGAGAAAAGTAACCGTGCCGGTAAACCCTTTATCGAAGTAAACTGTGCCGCCATTCCCTCCGAACTGATCGAGAGTGAACTATTCGGTCACGAAAAAGGTGCCTTTACCTCGGCTCACAAGCAGCGTAAAGGCAAGTTTGAACAAGCCAACGGGGGCACTATTTTTCTGGATGAGATTGGCGACATGAGTTTGCCTGCACAAGCCAAAGTATTGCGTGCCTTACAGGAGAATATTGTAAGCCGCGTGGGCAGTGACAAGGACATTAAGGTGGACGTACGCGTATTGGCCGCCACCAATAAAAACCTCAAGGAGGAGATTGCCAAAGGCACTTTCCGCGAAGATTTATACCACCGCATCAGTGTCATATTAATTCATGTGCCGGCGCTCAACGATCGGAAAGATGATATTCCACTGCTGACCGATCACTTTAAAACCATTATCTGTGATGAACTGGGCATGGTACCCAAAAACTTCACCGATGATGCCATTGAAGAACTACAAACGATCAACTGGACCGGTAACATACGAGAATTCAGAAATGTGATTGAACGCCTGATTATATTGGGTCAGGAAACCATTACCAAAGCGGATGTACTGGCCTACGCCCGCCCCATGAACTAGACACCATGAGAACAGAGAACGATTTTTTAGGCTCCCTGCAACTGCCCGATAATGCCCTGTACGGCATACACTCGTTACGTGCTGTTGATAACTTCCCTGATCAAACACGCTTCTCGTTCGCATGGTACAAAGCATTGGGTACGGTCAAACTTGCCTGCTACCGAAGCTACCGTAAGTTTAAAAATGCTGCCTTGCAGAAATATAAAGCTGAGCGGCTACCGCTCTCCTTTATCAGTGATGAGCAGCTGAATGCCTTGGAGAAGAGTGCCACTAAATTAAGTGGCGGCAATGCCTTTGAGCATTTTATTGTACCCGCTATACAAGGGGGCGCAGGCACCTCCATTAACATGAATATTAATGAGATCATAAGCAACCTGGCGCTCGCTGAAATGGGAAAAGCACCGGGTCAATACGACCTGATTGATCCCTTTGAGCAGGCCAATGTATTTCAATCAACCAACGATGTAATACCCACAGCACTTACCGTGGCTGCTATGCAGCTGCTCAGTCAGTTAGAGGCCTCCATTAACGAACTGCGCCAGTCGGTTGAACAGCAGGAACAAAAACACCGCAATGTGCTACGGCAAGGCTATACACAGATGCAAGCTGCCGTTCCCACCACCTACGACCGCCTTTTCAGTACTTATAACAATGCCTTGTCGCGCGATTGGTGGCGCGTATCCAAATGCCACGAACGCATTAAAGAGGTGAATCTGGGAGGCGGCGCTATAGGCACCGGCATAAGTATACCGCGCTACTTTATTATGCAGGTGGTGAGTGAACTACAACACCTTACCGGACTGCCCCTAACGCGCAGTGAAAACCTGGCCGATGCCACCCTTAACCTCGATCGTTTTGTGGAAGTACATGCCACCCTTAAGGCCCACGCCGTGAATCTGGAAAAAATGGTGAACGACCTGCGCATACTGGGTTCCGACCTGATGGCAAATCGTGAAGTACAACTCCCCAAGTGTCAGGTAGGCAGCTCTATAATGCCGGCCAAGGTCAATCCGGTGATACCCGAGTTTGTAATTAGCGCCGTTCATAAGATCTACGCTAACGACCAACAGATAAGCAATCTATGTGGGCAAGGATGCCTCGATCTAAACGCATATATACCGTCCATTGGCCATGCTCTGCTCGACACGCTGAATCTATTGATTGCCTGCAACCAAACACTCCTTAAAAACTTGTTTGCAGACTTGCAAATCAATCCCAATTCCGAAGAGTTCCATCCAGCATATTCGCAGCCGGCTATTAGTACGGCATTGATACCCTATATTGGCTACCATGCAGCGGTGCGCCTGGCACAACTCATGCAAACGGAGAAAATCAATATTTTTGCGGCCAATGAGCGTCTTCAACTAATAAGCAACGATAAGTTAAAGAGTATCCTGCGACCCGAAGCCCTGGTTCAACAGGGCTACAGCCTCAATGATCTTAAATAACTATCTGAACCTCAAAAATATGCACTTCCATGCTTTAGTTTCAAACATCTTTCCTATATTTAGCGTCATAATCGCACTTAACAAACCCTTTAATAAGCATTTACAACCGTGAGCCAAAATGCAACAGAGGATAAAAAACTATCTTTTGATAAGCCCAAAAAGATGAAACTACCCTTTCAGTTCACCTACGAATTAGTGGGCGTTGGCCAGGTAGCAGGCGCAATCAAAGCCGACAATCAAAACGTGATTTTCACCCTGAGCAATAACAGCAACCCCCTCCACGATTTGCTAAAAGGAATGATTAACCTGGTATTCGAGCCTTCCCATATTTGGGGTGAAGACAATACAAGCTGGGTGGATTGGTATGAAGAAACAGGTGGCCTCAAATGGGTTTTATCAACAGAAGACGGACAGGTGGTACGTGTGAAAATAATTCGTTATGACGACTTTTTCGACGAAGCATCGGGCAAGGTAGTGCTTGATACAGCCATGAGCCTGCTGGACTTTTATTATGGCATTACACAAAGTCTGGATGTATTTATTAAGCAGCTGGGACTACTTAACTACGAGCAAAAATGGCAAAAGGATGAATTTCCCATCACCTATTTTCTGCTGCTGAAAAAGCACTTGATTGAAAAAGGCCACTGGATACCCACCAAAGGACGATTGGGCACCCTCAGTGATGAAATTGATATTCTACTGACCTAACTATTATTCAGGAAGACAACAACCCGAATATAAATAATACTCCTCAACACAAAACTACAGTGTATTGAGTGGTTTCAAAAAAAATAAGCCAGCACCGCTGCGCATGTGCTGACTCATTGTAGCTTGCTATTAGCAATCGTTCTAAACGTTTGTATTCATCACTTTCTGATTGCTGGAGATACTTTTATAAACCAGCTCGGCCAACATTTCATATGACTCACCACTTGGATAAACCGGCTTAAGAAATTCAACACTTACCTTTTTGAAAGGGCGTGGAAACTTAGATCCGCGTGGTAAAGCATTAACGGCGCCTTTGATGGAAACCGGCACGATGGGCACATTCAGCTCGCGGCTCAAAATAGCAAAAGTCTTTTTAAACTCACCCAATGAACCATCAAATGAGCGCGTACCCTCAGGAAATATAATCAATTTCTTTTTCTTTTTCAGCGCTTCACCCATCTTCTGTATCGACTCTTTCAAATCCTTATTCAGATCCATGATGATAATATGATGACGGTTGGCAAAGAACTTCATGAAACGCGATTTAACATGCTTCTCTTTCGCGTAGAAGTAGGTATTGCGAATACTATTCCTCTTCAGCCACGAAGCCACAAACAAGCCATCGAAGTAACTCTGGTGGTTGGGTGCAATAATGCAGGGACCATCGGGTATGTTGGCAGCACCCTTACCGCGAAACCTGAAATAGACGTGAAAGAAGTACTTCGACATTTTTAGGAAGAGCGCTCCGGTAAGCCAGGTACGTGGCAGCTGTAACGTAACTTTCTCCTTCAATATCTTGGACCAGTTGATTTTCTCAACAGCCATTTTAGTGCGTTTCTCAGCAATAAACTCACTCAGCGCCAGCACCGATGGAAAGGCGATCAACTCCTCCACTTCCATCTTAATGCCAAAAGTAGATTCGATAAACACCAGCAGGCCTACTTTGTCGAGCGAGTCAAGTGCCAGGTCATACTCAACATGATGGTTGGGTCGCACGTTACAGTTTTTCTCATTGGCTATAAAATCAGCCACCAGCTTATATTCTTCAAGCTTCACCTCCTGCACAGGCAATGTTTCCTCCTCACGGGCAGCTGCAAAATCTTTTAGTTTAAACCGTTGCAGCTTACCCAGGCGCGTACGCGGTAATTCAGCATCGGTAAGCGAGAAGTCCATAATCTTTTTGTAAGGTGCCACCGACTGATTATACTCATTTATTACCTCCCACCGCAGCTTCTCTTCCATGCGGACTTTATCCATGCCTGCAAACTCAGCTTTATTGGGTACCACAATGGCTTTTAACTGATCACCATCGGCATATACTCCTATTTCCGCCACACAAGCCGCACGATTCTCTATTTTAGCTTCTACTTCCGATGGGTTAATATTCTTACCGTTAGACAGTACAATTATTTCTTTTCTTCGCCCGGTGATATACAGATAACCATCCTCATCCAGACGCCCTAAGTCACCGGTATATAACCAACCCTCCTTCAGCACCTCGGCCGTCTCTTCGGGTCGGTTAAAATAGCCTTGCATCACATTGGGGCCTTTCACCACAATCTCGCCGTCGCGTATCTCTATCTCGGCCACGGGCAACACTTCGCCGGGACTACCTATACGAACGCGTCCGGGTCGGGTAAAGGTAATCATGGGAGCTGCTTCGGTCATACCAAAACCTTCCAGCACTTCAAAGCCCAAGGTTTTAAAGTCTTGCCCCACCTCAGGATCCAAAGCGGCACCACCACATACCATGTATTTTACGGCACCGCCAAATTTCTGATGCGCCGACTTAAACAGTGTCCGCGAGAAGCTTTGCGAATTAATACCTTTGGCCATTTTAAACAGCATTCGAGCCACAGGGCTTCGATCTATTTTTGCACGAATACCCTTCCGAATGGCGGCATACAAACGCGGCACCCCAATGATGATACTCACCTTATTTGCCTGCAAGGTTTTAATAATATCCTCCGACGCCATAGACGGAGACACAGCAATGGTACCTCCCACGAGCAAAGGAGCAATCATAGTACCCATCAATGGAAAAATATGGTGCATCGGCAACAACATCATCACCACATCGTCCTCCGTATAAATATTAATCTTCTTCGATACCGCTTCCACATTGGCCATCAGATTTTCAAAGGACAGCATAACTCCCTTGGGACTTCCTGTCGTGCCCGAAGTATATATGATTACAGCTGTTTTGTCCTTATGGGTATCTATCGGCTTCAACTCCTGGCTATCACATAAAGGCAGCTGATCACACTCTTCAATAACAAATACTTTTGTGTGAATACCCGCCTTGGCAATGGCCGCTTCCAGCAGTAACTTCTTATCCTTCGAGGTAAAAATGGCCTCGGGGAAACAGTCTTTCAGAATGTAAGCCACCTCATCTTCCGATGACATAAAGTCAATAGGTACAATGGTGGCATTGTTGTGCCAGCCGGCATAAAATGAATATATCCAACCCACCTGGTTCTCAGAGAAAATAGCCAGACGGTTTATGCTTAACTCTTCAAGTAATTTTGAATAACTTGCAATATGCTGTTTTAATGTATTATAGCTAATCTTAACATCGCCACAGGAAATGGCGGTTTTTTCTCCAGCATTAAAAATCATATCTTCTACTTTGCGTTGTTTCAATTGACAAACCTAATTATTTTTTTTTATTCAAACGCCTTTGTACAACTGCTATAAATAATCGGCAGCATCCTGCACGGATGGCCGTACAAAAGGTTCTATGGCACGCCGGTAGATTCCCTGCACATAGGCAATGGCCATACCATAGTTGGTGATGGGCACCTGGCTGGCCACTGCGGGTCCCAGGCGGTTAATTAATTGCTTTCGCGTAATCATGCATGCCCCACACTGAATGAGCAGAGCATAATCACTAATGGGGCGCTCCACTTTATCTAGTCCGGCTACCACATCATAGTTCAGTTGCTTGCCTGTATACGCACTTAACCAACGAGGTATTTTAACACGTCCAATATCATCGCAGGCAACATGGTGCGAACAAGACTCCAACAGCAGCACACGATCTCCATCTTTTAGGGTATCGATACGGGGTGTGCCTTTTAGATAATTCTCAAAATCGCCCTTAAACCTGGCTAGTAAAATACTAAAACTGGTAAGTGGGATATCCTTGGGCACCGAAGCATCAGCTTTAAGGAATATCTGACTATCGGTGATGGCCAATGCCGGTCGTATATTCGATTTCTTTAGGAAGGCATCTACTTCTCTCTCTTTCAATACGATGCACACAGCGTCGTTATCAAGTATATCGCGAATGGCTTGTACCTGTGGCAAAATAAGTCGCCCCTCGGGAGCTTCAATATCAATAGGGGTTATCAATAATACAATATCTCCATACTGTATTAAATCGCCCACAAGAGAAGCACTTGTATAAGCTGATTCGGGCATTGCATCGCGGATGGCCTGTACCAAATTTTCGGTATCGCCATTTTGCTCGTTGTAAGGCAACACACGATAACAGCCTGCGTTTAAATACTGTTTACTTTGCTCCGGATCGAGCAGTTGAAGATCAGTTTTATTATGCACTATAATAAATGGAGTATCGGTTTCGCGAAAGGCTTCCACCAGGTCTTTTTCAGGCGATTCCCACTGATTATCAACCACCACAAGAACGGCTAAATCTACCGTTTTAATGGCTCTGCGGGTGCTGGCAATGCGTTTGGCACCGAGCTCTCCCTCATCATCAATACCGGCTGTATCGACCAATACAACGGGGCCAAAACCCGTTATCTCAAACGACTTTTTCACCGGGTCGGTAGTGGTACCAGCTTGCTCCGATACGATGGCAATGTCCTGACCAGAAAGTTTATTAATGATGGTACTCTTTCCATTATTACGCCTCCCAAAGAGGCCAATGTGTGGTGTGCGTTCTCTACCCATCCCTGATTACTTAATCCAATACAAATTTAGGCAAATAATATTAATTCAACACTTCACCAACACACTTGTTCAATGGCACTTAGGTAAAATAGACTTTAGGAAAAGCTTAAAAAACGCAACAAAACAGCAGGTCATACTTATTATTACAAGGAATTACTGATGCCGAGAAATGAGGCAGTCTGTTTTTAAGATTTAAACAGCAAATCCCGTTATAGTTTGCTGCATATAAATGCGATAGGTTAAGGTATCAATTTGCTTAAAGGGCAGCACTGCCATCTGATCGCGCTGCAGCTGCCATTCAAAAGGGCGAAGCACATCATCTACCGCCTTGGCATAATTAGGGTAACGGAGTTTAAGTTGCCGACAAATTGCACGCACAATTTCAATCTTAATAAAATTTTCTTCCTGAGGTGATGTCAGTTCAGCCAGCCGATTATTGACAACTTTTAATACACTCGCCTTGTACTCTATCCCTGCATCAATATCACTCCATACACTGCATACTTTCTCTATTAAGCCACTGATTACAATATGCTTCATTTAGGTTTGGTTATTGGGTTTCTCTATAAGTTAATACCCACAACCACAAAACGTAACACATTTTTTTTGAATCTTAACTCAATTAATGCATTATATTACTCATCATCAACAACTTAATGTAGTTACCATAATGTACCTACAGTTGGATTCCCATAAACAATACATCATCGATTTGCTCCAAATGTCCCTGCCAGTTTTCAAAGTTTGATTTCACACGCTGATATTGTTTATCGCCTGACAAATCATGAATCTCATTGATCATATTTTGTACGCCCACTTTCATAAACTTTTTGCCGAGCGGACCACCAAACTGGTCGGTATAACCATCGGAAAACATATAGACCTTATCGCCTTTATGGCAGTTATACTCCACATTTACATAAGGACTCAGCAACTCCTCATAATGATCACCAATGCTTCGGCGGCTTCCTTTATACAAGGTCATCTCGTTATCGATAAGCAGATAAACCGGACGCTTGGCCGATGCCAGGCGCACCCGGCGTGTGGGCAGGTGCACTTCCAGTACCGAAATATCCATACCATCAGTACTTTCATTTCCTTCAGTTTTTTGCAGCAACTTTTTCACCTCTTCATCCAGCCGCTCCAGCATGGCTGCCGGCGAGTCCACCTCGGGAAGACGAAAGATGTCATTAAGGATAGTGGTACCAATCATGGACATGAAAGCACCCGGCACACCATGACCTGTACAATCGGCACAGCAAGCCACAAAATAATCCTTGGAGCGGTTAAACCAATAAAAGTCACCACTCACAATATCACGCGGCTTAAAATAAACAAAGGATTCGGGAAATAAGCTCATCAGGTCCTCCATAGCCGGTAATATGGAAGACTGAATTTTTTTTGCATAGTTGATACTATCAGTAATCTCTTGGTTTTTAAGTACTATTTCAGCATTTTTCTCACGCAAAGCCACTGTTTTAGAAGCCACTTCACGTTCTAATATTCGCTGAGCGCGCCGTTGCGACCGCTCCCGAAATCTGATCAGCCCCCAGATACCCATACTAATGATGACCAGTACAAGGGCATAAAACCAGTAATGATTCCAATAGGGCTTGGCTACCGACACATGAATGGTTTTCTGCAGACTGGTCTCCACACCATCGGCATTAAAAGCACGTATACGTATTTTATAGTTGCCCGCTCCCAGGTAATCAATTTCCTTACGATTAACATTCCCGAGCTGACTCCATTTCTTAACTTCATTATCGGCTCCTTCTTCTTCTATCTTCACCTCATAATGAACACCATTGGGGTTTTTAAAACTGATGGCACGAAAAGTCAGTTGAAGATTATAATGACCCACACCATATGGATATTCAAGATTGAGATGGGAGCTCAAGGGCTGCACCACATCATCCAGCTTTATTTCAGTAATATTGAGGATAGGCGCCACCGTATTGCGCCGGTCATTCACCGGCAGATAATTAACCACACCATCATTAGAGGCAAACCAGAGCCCTCCTTTGTCATCTCCGGTAACCTGCACGAACTCACTTCCCAAATCATCGCTATAGCCAAAAGTTCGGATTACGCCGGGTTGATCAAGACTAATGCGCGAGAGACCGCCATCGTGACACACCCACAAGCGATTTTTGATATCCTTTTGAATGCCGTAACAGAAATCCTTCTTTAGCCCATCCCCGGTGGTATAATGATAATGGATGGCTTCGCGTGAATAACACATAACACCCTCACCTTTAGTACTGATCCACAGCTTTCCTTCATCATCCTGTGTCATCCCCGTTACATCAACGGCTTTGTTATTGATCACCGGGTGACGCTCAATGCGGTCAAGCTGAATATTGATATTACAAAGCCCCCCATCCTTAGGTCCTACCCATATATTATCGCGCTGATCAACAAACACAAAATTGATATTATTGTGCGATAAGCCATCTTTAATCTGATAATTTTTAATAGCATTGGTTTTCAGGTCGAGGACAAACAATCCCCTTTGTGTTGCCAGCAACAGGGTATGCTGATAGGCCGCCAGTCCGTTGATACGCAGCGCAAGCTGATCATTGAAGTACTCCTTCTTTTTAAATCGCGTATGGCCAGGATCTTTAAAATACAGTCCACTGTTAGCCGTAGCCACCCACAAGCGATCATCCTCTCCTTTGTACAAGGCAATCACCTCATCATTGGGTATCCCACCATAGCGAGCATCATAGTACTTTACATCGAAGCACAACGGATCGGTATGAATCAAACCCCTATCAAGACCGATCCACAGATCTTGTTCGTCGCTCAGCACAGCACGGGCTTTGTACTGAAAACCAATTTCATTGAGGTTGTAATACACAAAATACTGATTAACAAGCAATGACACCCCACCTCCGTTGGTTCCAAACCAATAGTTGCCTTCCCGGTCGCACAATATATCCAGCACATTGTTGTTACTAAGGCCATTGTTGTTGGAATATTTAAATGAGTCGTTAAACTCACCACTCAATGGATCGTAGATAAGACGTATAACACCACTGCCAATAGTGGCAATCAGGAGGTGCCCTTCTACCTCCTCGTAAATATCGGTTACTTCTTCATTTTCCACATTAAATTTACGACACAGCTTATTGTCAGTAACATGCCGTACATCCTTATTGCCAGCACCTTCGTGATAACTGTAAAAACCTTTCTCGCGTGTTCCAATCCAATAGTTATCGGCTTGTATGCTCTTTTCTATGGTAGTTATCCACACATTAGGAATTCCACTTATCTTTTCAATGTCCACACTTTGAAAATCCTGGGAAAAGGAGAACAAAAAGACTCCCTGCCGCGCAGTGCCCACCAGCAATCTGTGTGTTGATAACAACTGAAGAGCCGTATAATTCTTACGCCCAAACATTTTACGATCGAAAAAGGTAGTGACTACTCCGTCCTTATCGATGCGGAAGAGTCCACGCTTTTGATCGATGCCCCATACATTGCCCGCTTCATCGTTGGTAAGATCAGCGATAAGTTGTGTGGCACCCTCAATGGCTAGCTTGTGAAAAGTACCGCCTTCCAGATAGCTCAATAAGCCATTTTTATGACCTATCCACAAACGCCCCTGGGGGTCGAAGTGCAGACAGTTGATGTAATTATGCGCCAGTGAATCATTGGTGGTATACACTTTATAGTCAATGCCATCATAACGAATAAGCCCTTCGTCAGTGGCCATCCACACATAGTCATTTTTATCTTGCTCCAGTGCTATAATATCATTATCTGCCAGCCCATTGGATGTATTATATACCTTAAAATCAAAGGACTGTGCAAAACCTGACAGGGACAATAGCAATAAGCCCAAAAGGCCACTTATGAACTTCATACTGTAATCTGTTTTATGGATGTATTCCCAATGCAGAAGCATACAAAGGGCATTCTTCTTTTACAATTCTTCAGCTTCTGGCTTCCCTTTGTACTTGGGCACTCCCCCAATGGGCACACTGTAGGATTTAAGCAACTCGCCATACTGGTTTTCAAAATAGATGACGACATTATTGTTGCGTATGCTACCCGAGGGATGCTTCTTCATCTGAATATCCAATGAAGTATTGTATTCTGCTGGCTTAATAGTATACAGGCTACTGATCCACTCATCGTCCTTCGATATCTTCATCATCTGACCTGCCGTTGCAACTGACCGTACAATAATCCACCCATCGTTGTCCCAATCGAAATTGGTTTGCTTGATGGAGACAATACTCGAATCGTTGACATAAGGATAAATGTGTGACAACTCCCGCGGATTATCATGCAAACGAATGGTGTATTTATAATAAAAGGCATAGCCGCCCTCTACTTCACTCAATTCATCCATTTGGGTACTCATAAAAAGCTGATACATATTACCGTCATCGCCCGACAAGCCCTCTACAATCACTTTAAATACATAGCCCCCTTCTTCAGGCAGATACTCGCCTTCCGACGGGTTGATGGGACCAAAGGTGTACCATGACCTATCATATTCCGGCTCATCACCAAAGGTTTTTGAAGCCAGCAGCGTTCCTTCATCATAGTCACCATCCAGATTAAGCTTTTTGGCATCTTCGTTGGAGCAACTACCCTGTCCCCCATAAATACTAAAACACGTAGACGTATTCCACACGCCCTGTAACTCATCGTTTTCACCTCCACAATCGGGGTCATATACTTTAATATAGATGGGCGCAGTATGACTTTCGGGCACTGTGAAAAATATAATCTGACAAAAATTAGGGTCGCCCCATGATGTTTCGCCATCGGCACCAAAAGTAATCAGGTTAGGAATATTCTCATCGTCACCGGGCACTGGCTGTGCCTGAACCAAAGCGGTGGTCAGCAACATAAGTACTAATAGCTTGAGTAGTTTGGTCATCATTATTCAATTACATTAATTTCTTTGTATGTACACATCTTCTTATTGGGGTCATCTGCACTTATGGTACCACACCTGATGATCTGCTTTCCCTTTTTTCGAAAAATATGCTGAATAGTTACACCTTTTTTACGCGATCCGTCGGGCAACTCCCAGTAATAGCCGTTGGGAACAAATTCGCCCAAGTGCGACTTACGCGCATCCAAGGTTACTTGTTGTCCTACACGCAACGTATCGGGCACTGCAATGAAGACTTGTACTTTCTTCTTCACCTCCTGATGAAAATCGTTGAGCACAAACAGCTCCTCATTTAGCAGCGTGTCCACCAGCACAGACTGCACATGGTAGCTGCCTGGCGCCTTATACTGATGAATCACGGTATCGCCTTCGGCTTTTTGTCCATCACCAAAATACCACACATACTTAAGTGGTCCATCTCCTTTTCCACCGAGCCGGTCGTAGAACCGATACCTGAAGGTATTATCCTTTTGCTTTTGACCGGGTCCAAATACCGGAAAATATTGGATAAATTCAAAAAGATCATCATCGCCATGCCGGTTGGAGGCAAAGTACCCCTGCAGCTCATCGTTTGATATATAACAGCTAAACTCATCGGCAACCGTGTTGATACCACTATCAAGGGGTACCGGTTTCATCCATCCCTCCTTTGTTTTCAGTGTGTAGAATAGGTCGTAACCTCCCTGTCCGCCCAGACTATCTGAAGCAAAGTACAATTTGCCACTTTGATGACAGAAGGGAAAAATTTCATTGCCTCGTGTATTGATCGTAGCCCCCAGGTTAAGCGCAGGTCCCCATTCATCGCCCTGGCGCTCCGAAACGTAAATATCGGCACCTCCGTACCCCCCTGCCTGATCCGATACAAAAAACAGGTAGCGCCCATCGGCCGAAAGGGTAGGATGCCCTGTGTTATAACTGCGACGGGAATTAAAAGGCATGCTACGCGCCCGTGACAAACGGTTACCGTCCAACTGCGCACTATATACTCCCTGTTTATTCTCCATGCCTTTTTGCAGACGTTTCTTATCCTTGTAATGCGCCTCGGTAAAATATACAAGCTCCCCATTGGGCGAAAAGGATATGGTTGATGTATGAAAATCGGAGAAAAAGTCACTTTCAAAAGCTTGCTCATTGAACCAGGCAGAATCAGCAGACTGCTGCACCGTAAACAGATTATAGAAATTACGACGCTTATGATCTGTCAGCTTATTCAGCCAGTTAATATTTTTATCAGAGCTAAAAAATAAGAGTGTGTCTTTCTTGTAAGGAGCAATTTCACTTTGATTTTTACGACAGAAAGGTAGTTTCTTTACGTGCAAACCCTGCGCTGTAAGACCGCTGAGACTTGTCAGTAGCAAAACACCAATTATAAACACACGCATATACATAGGCTCGGTTTAGAAAAATTTAGGACTAGATGACTTTACACGAAAACCAAAATCATACTGAATGGCCAGTTCGTGGGAGCCATGGTTATAAGAGCTAATATGGCCCGTGCTATAATCATAGCTGTAGGACAAACGAAACTGAGGCGTTATCTGGTAACCCATCATTGCCGTTAAGTCCTTGGTGCTGCGATAGCCCACGCCCATCCATAGTTGATTATTATAAATTACAGAGGCGTTTACATCCACGAAACTTCCAAACTCAGGGTTCACACGTGCCAAAACACTGGGCTGTAAATGCCATTTTTGCTTCAGACTAAACAGGTAACCCGCGGTGAGCAGATAGTCGGCTCGCTCCAATGCAAAAGTATTTTCACCCCCTTGCGAGTAAGGATCGAAGTAAAAAAAGTTGGGTATGGAAACACCCAGGAAAAAGTCATGGGCATACCAGGCAGTCCCAAAGCCAATGGCCGGTGCAAAATTAGATTCATTGGCTGCAAACTCCGGATCATCGTTGCCTCCGTTTGTTCCGGGATAAACATCCACATCGGTCCACTGTGCGTTATAAAAAACACCTCCGCCATTGATACTGAAGGCTAGCTTTTGCCCTTTCGGCATTTTTAAACGGTAAGTATAAGCCAGTGAAAAGCCGGTTTCTTTATTCACTCCATACTGCTGATTAAAGACTTGAAGCCCCAGTGCCATTTGTTCCTTTTTAAGTGCCGTGTGCATACTAAACAACATAGAGCCAGGCGCCCCATTGAAGCCCAACCACTTTTGACGATAGCCTCCATATAAAGAAAGCACCTCGCGATTACCTGCAAAAGCGGTGTTAACAGCATAGCGATTGTGCATATACTGACTCATCACTACATCTCTTTGCCCCTTTGAAGGGAGTGCAACAAGCAGCATAAAAACGGTCATTAATATCAATTGACTGACTCTCATCATGGCTTGCTTCCTTTAATAATTAGGTAATTCTTAACAGGCTCAATTTCGTCACCGGTAAAAACATAGTAATAAGTACCGTCCTCTATCTCGCCATCGTTGCGAAGTCCATCCCAGCCCAACAAAGTATCATCCGTCTTCATAAAGTCGTGCACCTGATACACGACCTGTCCGGTTACATCAAACACCATTAGTTTATTATTGGTCACATTTTCGGCCCCGCCAATGATAAAAGTATCATTAATACCGTCCCCATTAGGCGAAAAGCCCGTGGTGTGAAAGATGTCATTATTTGTTAAGGAATGCTCATCCCAATCAGAAGCACATATGCCATTGCTCACGGTCCAGCGAAAAGTGTATTCTCCCATCTCCATGCCTTCCACGGTAGTCTCAGGGCTATTGGGCCTCACCAGATGAGTACTTGTTGATGGCGCTTCCTCAATGGTCCATAACCCTTCCATTCCCTCGGTAATATCACTGGCAGTAAGGCTTATATTTTTCTTAAAATAAAACTCTGTTTCTTCGCTAATAATCTTACTTTCCGGCGGTTTGTGAAAGTTTATTGTCACCCTGTCGCTATCCACACACTCCTTATTATCTGAATTGATCTCCGTCCATATAAAATCATACTGCTCCCTGGCCAGCTGATCCCCATAATTAAGCGCTATTTCTGTTTGGGCAGCTGATGGATTATCCACCTTTATTCCGGAACCTTGATGATCATCCACCAAGGTCCAAAAGCCGGTGGATTCTATGCCAGCTGTATAATTGGCTTGCAGCGTTGCCTTCGAATCACATATGGGTGTAGAGAAAGAAAGAGCATTGGCAAATGGTGTGCGATCTACCTGTATCTCAACCACCTGATTAATTTCACTTACGCAGCCCTCCTTATCGGTATAGGTGTACACCTCAAAGCGCTGATGATTTTGCAATTCAGGTGTTAGCAATTGGAAGGGAGCCTGCTGAAAAGTGCGCACTCCTTCGCTCCATGCCACCGTAATAGGAAAACTTCCTTCCACTTCCAGTTCAATGCTAGCCGGCGTACCTGAACAGGTCGTATCCATAGCAGACACAGGACCCCCCGAAGGACTTGGGTTATCGATGGCCTCCACCACCATCGGTGTTTCCGTTGTACAAACTCCTTGTTGCTCAATAAAGGTTAGGTGATAACTTCCTTCGGCAATGGCGGTAAATATGGGACTTAAAAGACCCGCATCGTCCAGCGTACCATCAGCCGGATTCTCTAAGCGCCACCTGCCGGTGCTTGTTTCAAAGTTTGGTAGGGCATTTAAGTGAACATCCAGATCGCAGTTTCTAAGTTGGCTAATTGATGCAGGCCCGGGCTTTTTATCTACAATAATGTTGATAATGCCATCAAACTCCTCTCCTGTGCGGCCATCAATCAGAATACCCGGCACGCCATCCTCTATCCGATAGTTATCGTCATAAACATAGGATACCTTGAAGGCTCCATTGCCGGTAAATGGAAATGCTAACACGGGTCGAAAGAGGTAGCCATTAAAAGTAGGTTCACTCCTCTGCTCAAATACTCCATCCCCATCTTTATCAACCTCGTATCTAAAGTCAAACACCCCGGAACCGGTAAATTCAATCTCAAAAGTTGTGGTACCCGATTCGCAAAAATGCGTTTCGCTGGGGGTAACAGTTAAAGTGGGTTTAGCAACCTGTCCGTAACTTAAGGCCACCCCTACCCAGCATATCAGCAATACAAATAATACTCGATATTTTTTCATTCGAAAAAACTTATTTTCAAAGGCTCAACAGCATAAGGCGCACATTTATAGAAAGCCTGCCTAAGCTTCCCATTTATGAAGTCATATATGCGGATTCGCGCCGCCTTCGTCATATTGTTAGCAATTGTAAAAAGTCCCCAACTCTGCTCAACAACAAATTGTTATACGCCTGACTATTAATAATGTTCCATCTACTACAAACATAGTCAAAAAAATGCTTAGCATAGATTTCCTTTGCCAAGCTACCCACGGCATTAATGGCACTTTTACCTCCTTTAATCAAAAAAAAATAACACAATAAATAAATAACCCGCACAGCATGCCATTGTTGGCCCTTTTACGAAAGTATATCCCGGGCAAAAGGCGAGAATATTTTGCTGATATTGGCGAAGCATCGAGGTCAGATTCCTAGCTCCTCCCTCTTAATGCCCATTAATGGCGCGTGGCCATAAAGAAAACGTCTAACTACTAAGGAAGTACTACCAGATGAAATTACATCAGTAAAACCAAGCAGCTAACAAGCTATCTAAAAAAAGAAAGAGACCAGCTCGGTGAACTGATCTCTCGTATTTATGCTTAATATTACTCAATATTTACAGTGCCGTACGAATATTATTGGCGATGGCCGCCATTTCATCGGCACTCAGCTTCAGCTTGGGGTTTCTGAAGTTAACATCGGCTTCGCTATTCATGGGTATTAAATGAATGTGCGCGTGCGGCACCTCCAAACCTAACACCGCCACCCCCACGCGCTTGCAGTCAATTACTTTCTTTTGTGCCACAGCTATCTTTTTAGCGAACACATTCATGTCGGCCAGCAGCGCATCATCCAGGTCGAACAAATAATCTGTTTCCTGCTTGGGAACCACCAATGTATGTCCTTTCGCCAAAGGATTAATATCCAGAAAGGCAAAAAAACGATCATCTTCCGCAATTTTATAACAGGGAATCTCCCCCTTTATAATTTTCGTAAAAATGCTAGGCATGGCGACAAGATTTTTAAATGGATATCTCAATAATTTCGAAAGTCATCAATCCCGAAGGCACTTTTATCTCCACCTGATCGCCCACCACTTTACCCAACAGACCTTTGGCAATGGGTGTTGAAATGGATATCTTACCTTCTTTAAGGTTAGCTTCACTCTCAGGCACCAGCGTATAAGTCATGGCAGCACCGTTCTTTAGGTTTTTAATCTTTACCTTATTCAACAGCTGTACCTTGGAGGTATCAATACGCGACTCATCAATGATACGACTATTCGCAACGGTATCCTTTAGCTTCGCAATGCGCATCTCAAGAAGACCCTGTGCTTCTTTGGCAGCATCATATTCGGCATTCTCCGATAGATCACCTTTATCGCGTGCTTCTGCAATTTGCTTAGATATGGAAGGACGCTCATAAGTCTCAAGCTGATGCAATTCCTCCTTCAGCTTCTTTAAACCGGCTTCTGTTATATATTTCATGCTTTTAAATTTATTGAACAAAGGCTATCTGTAACGATCATAAATAAATCGTTATCCCTTTGTTTTGTTAATCAACAGGACATCGATTTATTATGAAGTAACAACTAACCAATTTCATTTACATTACTAAACCAACAACCAGTTACAAACTACATTGGCAAGCCAACACAGGCAACTGGCAGTTTCTTAATTATTAATTTTATAAGGTATTAAAAATAAAAAGAATCCCGACTTGCCGAGACTCTTTGTTACAAATATATGAAAGTTAAATAGAAAATCAAAGAACAGGATAGCAATACCGCTAAATAACTACCTGATAGACGCTTGGCTATTCGTAAGGCCGTTTTAATATTTCGGAGTAAATCACTGCCTGACGAAGGTCTATCTGCTCCTGCTCATACACCTCATCATCTTCAATCAACCGTATCGGCTCTTTCTTTTTAACCATCACTTTGGGTTTACCCACCTGCTTTGTAAGATCCTTCTCAAAACGCACCGGCTCCTTCTTGACTGCAGGCCTTACTACGGGCTGCTCCTCTTTGGCTTTGGACTGAAAAAGCTCCCGCAATTCACCCATAATATCATCCTCAGCCATGGGGTCAAATTCCGGACGCTCCTCCCCGGGAACTGGCGGTGATTTATCTACCTGCTTTTTCTTCTTCAGCGCACTAAATACAAGAGCAGCCAACATAGCCAGTACATATAGTATATTTCCTAAATCATCCATAGCAGTAATTTATTTAATGCACCAAATTACCAATTTAAAGTCAGATATTATAAAAAAACTCAATTCCAATGTAATAAATTTGTTAGCTTAAAGATTGCTGAGTCCTGCCCCATAATAATAAAATATAGCGATCAACGTTTTTCTTAAAAATGAATGACATGAAACGTTTTACCTTTGCCATATTAATTTCTTTAATGGCACTTAGCTGCGGCAAAGATTCTGAAATTATACCCAATGTACACTTTTCAACCACCATCGATATTGTGCCGCAATATGCAGGAAAGAGCCTTTTTGTAATAATGCGTGGCAGCAACGGACGCGTGCCGGGCGTTAATGGTGTAATCGTGTGGAGTGCCAGCAGTGACCAGTATTATGCCTTTGACCGTACCTGCACCTACCAGCACGAAGATGGCCGCTTGCATTATGTGGAAATTATTGAGGAAGGCAACCCCATTGTTAAATGCCCCCAATGCGGATCTGAATTTCTGGTAGCTACCCAATATGGTGATATTATCAAAGGGCCCGCTGTTTACGCCTTAAAATCATACTACACATCTTACTCAAATGGTCAGTTAACCATCCGCAATTAGCAATTATTAAGATGTGACTCATGACCCGCAATCGTGATTGATTGGCAGTTTTTTTATATTAAACAAAATACTTAATTAGCCATTGCAGCGATAAACTCTATTTGCTCATTACTTGAATTTGAGTTTCTATAATCTGTTGTACTTTAATGTGCAAATCAGGTCTTAAACTCAAGGATTTATTACCTACTTCATAGTGTTTTGCCAAATCGTCATTTAAAGGAAATGGAAATCTACCTGCCCAAATCATAAATGGCTGAAGTTCCTCTATCATAAGTTGCTCGTGCTCACTTATATCTATCTGATAATAATCAAGGATATTTTGTATTACATGTCCATTCTTACCCCATTTCTTTTTGAGTTCATTGTAATTATTAATTTTTCCAGCCTCTATATTCTCTCTTTCCTCATATAAAGCTCTTGACTTGAATATTAATTCGACAGCCAAAGCATAAATCAAGTTTGTAGTCCTAAGTAAACCTAGTTGTCTTAATCTATCGTCATAACCTTAAGAGTAGATAAAATTCTTAAACATCTTGAGATTCTCATTACCTGCCAATAATAAACTTTTAGAATGATCTATATACGTATAAAAATGAAGAGATTCTCGCATTACTTATTTGAAATTTGGACAAAGACAATTGCATTATTACCAGATAAATTATTTTGACAAGTTGATATTTTACTAATTACTTCATAATTCAATGAATCTTACTTATGAGAAAAATACTAATTTAACTAACTGTCAAAAGCTTTCCGCCTCATCATAATTAAGAAAAAGGAAGGTGCGCAAGATCAACATTACCACCTGACAGAATGATACCCACTCGCTGCTTCCTGAAAGCCTCTTTATTTTCCATAACAGCAGCCAAAGGCACCGCAGATGAAGGCTCCACAATAATCTTCATGCGCTCCCAGATAAGGCGCATGGCCGAAATAATGGATGCCTCAGAAACAGTATAAATATCATCCACTTTCTCGCGGATAATGGCAAAAGTAAGTTCACCCAATGAAGTACGCAGGCCGTCGGCGATGGTTTCGGGCTTATCAACAGGGTGTAGTACACCACTGTTAAAAGACCGATAGGCGTCATCGGACATAAGCGGCTCACCTGCTAATACCCTTATTCCGGGATACTTCCCCTTCAAGTAGGTAGCCGTACCACTCAGTAAGCCACCTCCACCCACCGGGGCCATAACAGCCTCCAGATCGGGTTGTTGTTGCATTAGCTCCAGTGCCGCTGTTCCCTGACCACAAATTACCTCCCATTGATTATAGGGATGCACAAGAATGGCACCGGTTCGTGCCTGAACAGCTTTCAGTGTAAGCTCACGATCGCGCTGGGTGGGAGCACAGAAAGTAATTTGGGCGCCATAACCTTTCACGGCCTTCTTCTTTATTTCAGGTGCATTGTCCGGCATCACTATATAGGCCGGAAGCCCATTTTCGCGAGCTGCCAAGGCCAGTGCAGCCGCATGATTGCCCGATGAATGCGTGGCCACACCCTGCGCTCGTTGCATCGCATTGAGGCTCAATACAGCATTACTTGCACCCCGGTATTTAAATGCTCCTACTTTCTGAAAATTCTCACATTTGAAAAACAAAGTGCAGCCCATCATATCATTGATACTGCTACTGCTCAAAACAGGCGTTTGGTGCACATAAGACTTAATGCGATCATAAGCGATCACAACATCATAGAATGAGGGGTAGTTCATAAACGCTATTTCTTAAGCTCCTTAACAAACGTCTCCACAATGGCACGTGCACGCACTTCATCTTTTAGCAACACGTATAAGTCCACAGAAGTGGCCGACCCGGCAACAAAACCAGCCGATACACCCGATTGAAAATCATTTTTCACCATGGCCTCGATACCTTTGTCCGCCAATACATTTTTCAGATGCATAACGGTTAATTCGGTGTCGGAATAAATATTTACGATATCCTTCATAAGCAGCGACTTTTAAAAAGTTAAACAAGCTAGCTCACTAAAGATATTATAAATATTTGATTAATGGATTGTTGTAATGCAACAAATCGCAACCCCATTGCATTATGCAACCAGGATGCGATCTGCCTGTTCTATATTGTCTATTTACTTCTTGCTTGCTTCAATTTTTGCAATCAGCTCATCGAACAAAAATTCCGTATCGGTAGGTCCACTCGATGCTTCAGGGTGAAACTGAGTAGAGAAAAATGGCTTGGTTTTATGCTTAATTCCCTCATTAGTCTGATCGTTAACATTTAAAAACAATGGCTCCCACTCATTACTTAGTGTATTGTTATCAATGGCGAAACCATGATTTTGGCTGGTGATATAACAAGTATCGGTTCCCACTTTAATCACAGGGTGATTATGGGCACGGTGACCATATTTTAGCTTATAGGTAGAAGCACCCGAAGCAATACCCATGAGCTGATTACCCAGGCAGATGCCAAAGATTGGCTTACCAATAGCCATTGCTTTTTTAATATGCTCGATCGTAACTTCACACATCTGGGGATCACCGGGACCATTGGACAGCATAATGCCATCATAATCCTCTTGTGTAAAGTCATAATCCCAAGGTACACGAATAACTGTAGTGTCGCGTTTTAGCAGACAACGCAAAATATTGTTTTTAGCACCGGTATCGACCAGCACAACCTTATGCTTACCTGATCCATACACTTTCTTCTCTTTGATACTCACCTTGGCCACAAGATTTTCTTTGTTGGGATCGACAAAATCGATGGCTTCACCTTCCACCTCAATCTTACCCAACATCGAACCCTTTTCGCGCAGAATCATAGTCAAAGCCCGCGTATCGATGCCAAATACACCCGGCACCTTATTCTGTATCAACCACTCGCGAAGGCTATTTTCTGCATTCCAATGGCTGTATTCAAAAGAATAGTCCGAAATAATTAATCCGGAGATATGAATGCGATCCGACTCATGGAATTTTGGTATCCCGTTTTCGGTATCGTTTTTTGGCACACCGTAGTTACCAATGAGAGGATAAGTAGAGACAAGGATTTGCCCTTCGTAAGACGGATCCGTCAAACTTTCGGGATAGCCGGTCATGGCTGTATTGAACACTACTTCACCCGCTACCGACTTGTGGTATCCAAATGATTTTCCTTCGAAGACTGTTCCGTCTTCCAACACTAATTTAATCTTTTGTACTTCAGGCATACCTTCTGATACTTAAATCATTTACACTAATCTCGACACAAAAAATGCATTTACTCATAACGCTCTGAATAAATGCATGCACAAGGCTTCCCTTATGCGGCACAAAGGTAATAATTATTTGCCTCACCTCCGAATTTTTTTATCTGTTCATGCATAATTATAGACCTCGTCTTCAGTTGCTGCATATTTATACAACAACAAGCACTGATTAGACTAAAAATGAGGGACCGTGCAAATCTCCCCTATGCACTGATCCCTCATACCCAATCAACAAAAATATTTTTTTTTACTAACGCTTGTCCAGGTCGGTATAAGCTATTCGTTCGGACACATTTTTATAGGCAGGACGGATAATCCGGCGACTTGAGAAGGTCACCTCTTCAATACGATGAGCACACCATCCGGCAATGCGCGATACGGCAAAAATAGGTGTATAAATCTCCTTGGGTATCTGCAAGCAATCATAAACAAAACCACTGTAAAAATCAACATTGGCACAAATCACCTTGGCATTAGCTCCCTTAAAATCGTAAAACACTTGCGGTGCCAGGCGCTCGATGGCCGCATATAGATTAAATTCATCCACACGATCTTTTTCCACCGCAAGGGACTGCGCCTTTTCCTTTAACAGTACAGCACGCGGATCGGAATTGGTGTAGATCGCATGACCGATACCATATATCTTACCCGTATTATCAAAAGCCTGTTTATTCAATATCTTCAACAAGTAGGCCCTTATCTCGTTCTCATCGCTCCAGTCCTTCACATTCGCCTTAATATTATTCATCATATCCATCACCTTCAGGTTAGCACCCCCGTGTAACCCACCCTTCAGCGAACCAAGAGCAGCAGCAATGGCCGAATAGGTATCGGTCTGAGCCGAACTCACCACACGTGTGGTAAACGATGAATTGTTACCACCACCGTGCTCAGCATGTATCACCAGCGATAAATCCAATAAGTCAGCCTCGAGCTTCGAATAGTTTTTACCCTTGAGCATGTATAAAAAATTCTCGGCAGTACTTAATTCGGGCTGCGGATGGCGGATCACCAATGATTTCTTTTGATATGAATGACGCATACCAAAGTATGAATAAGCCACAATTACCGGAAACTTAGCAATCAGGCTAATGGACTGTTTAATTAAATTCTCAGGCGATAAATCTTCGGCATGATCGTCGGCCGTATAAAGCCCGAGAACAGAACGCGCAAGCATGTTCATGATGTCACGCCCCCGCAAGGAGAGTATCATGTTTTTTGAAAAGAAAGGGGGTAGATGACGCTCATGCTCCAGCTCTGCCGTGAAAGCTCCCAGCTGCTCACGGTTGGGCAGTTGCCCTGAAAGCAGCAAATAAGCCGTTTCTTCAAAGCCATGTCTTCCCTGCGACTGAAACCCTCTGGCCAGATCCTTCAGTTCAACACCGCGGTAAAACAACTGTCCATCACGGGGAATAAGCTTCCCCTCTACCTTATCGTAACCCACTACGTCTCCTATGGTAGTTAAACCCACCA
Source organism: Carboxylicivirga longa (assembly GCF_050589825.1). NCBI lineage: Bacteria > Pseudomonadati > Bacteroidota > Bacteroidia > Marinilabiliales > Marinilabiliaceae > Carboxylicivirga > Carboxylicivirga longa. The sequence continues at coordinate 87,045 of NZ_JBNGOZ010000008.1, forward strand.
GCACTCCAGAAAAATCGGCATTACGCAATCCTCTTTTAACGCTAAATTTATCAAATAACGATTTATCAATATCACTCGACATCACAGCATCCTTTGCCAACTTCTCATGTATTGCCATACTTTATTCCTTTTGTTAATCGTTCAAACAGTTATCAATAATTCTCTCACTTCAGCAAGTCGGCAAGGGTCGTATTAACCTGCCCAAAACCAAATTCCTTTATAATTCTATCTTTCTTTTCCCTGATTTTTTCGTTGCATAAATTGCCAATGGAACCTTCGTGCGTATGCTGCACCTGAGCATCAGTATTAAAGGTACCTGCTTCAATGGCTAACCCCACCTGTTTATAGGCATCACGGAAAGGCACACCACTCAGCACCAATTTATTTACCTCTTCCACACTAAAAGCCAGTTTGTATTTTTCATCCTGCATTACATCATGGCGCACCTCCATATTTTCAATGGCGAAGATGGCGATCTCAAGACAATCCGTTAATTCATCAAAGGCGGGCATAAACACTTCTTTTATCAGCTGGAGATCCCGAAAATAGCCGGATGGCAGATTAGCGGTCATCATTCCGATGGATTCGGGCAGCGCCTGTAGCTTATTGCAATGCGCCCTGAGCAATTCAAATACATCAGGATTTTTTTTATGCGGCATGATGCTTGAACCCGTGGTTAGCTCATCGGGCAACTTAATAAATCCAAAGTTTTGACTGGTATACATGCAGGCATCGGCCGCCAACTTACCCAGCGTTTGTGCCACCGATGACATGGCATAGGCCACGGTTCGCTCCATTTTACCCCGAGCCATTTGAGCATATCCCACATTGTAGTTAAGGTCTTCAAAGCCCAATAAGCGCGTTGTGAGCGTTCGATTGAGTGGAAAGGAGGAGCCATAGCCGGCCGCTGTTCCCAGCGGATTTTGGTTGGCGGTGCGCCACGCAGCCTGCAACAACAGCAGATCATCGGCCAAACTCTCGGCGAAAGCACCAAACCAGACTCCGAAAGACGATGGCATAGCCACTTGCAAGTGCGTGTAACCGGGTATCAGAATGTCTTTATTTGCCTCACTCTTCTCCTGCAATACGGCAAACAACTTTTCGATATTCTGCACCAAGGCCTCAATGCGATGACGGGTGTATAATTTAAGATCGACCAATACCTGATCGTTGCGCGAGCGCCCACTATGAACTTTTTTGCCCACATCGCCCAGTTTACGTGTTAGCATAAGTTCCACCTGCGAGTGAACATCTTCCACACCTGCCTCTATTACAAAATCTCCGGCAAGCGCAAGACGATGTAAAGCTTTTAGTTCCGTAAGCAGTACAGACAATTCATCTTCTGACAACAATCCTACACTCTCGAGCATGGTAATGTGCGCCATGGTACCCATAATATCGAATGGTGCCAACAGCACATCCAATTCACGATCACGCCCTACAGTAAAATCTTCTATCCTTTTATCAACAGAGGTGCCTTTATCCCAAAGCTTCATATCTTAACGTTTTAGCTGTTAATGGTTTTATGGCCAATCCAAGGAAGTTACTATCTGTAACATTTTAAAACTTAAGCCTTTCGATTTGGCAAATATATTCACTTTTAATTTATAATTAAGCAATTTTAGGTGATTTATATGACTTTTATCACATTTTACTCATCCTAAAAACAGGGTTAAATACCTACAAATCAAGATCTGCCAACAGTTTGATATAAGTAGCTATACCTTCTTCAATTTCCGACAAATAAATATATTCATCGGGCGTGTGTGAGCGCGCAGAGTCACCACAACCTATTTTCAGCGTTGTAAAATCCATCAGCGCCTGATCGGAAGTTGTGGGTGATCCGTAATGCGACAAGCCCAATGCCCTACCCCGCTGCACCAAAGAATGCTCAAACGGAATAAACGAACTGTTCAAGCGATAGGATCGCGGCGTAACATCACAATCCACATGCTGTTCTATTATGGCATGCAGCTCCTTGTTTCTGTAGCACTCATTCAGACGAACATCCACCACAAAACGGCAGACATCGGGCACTACGTTATGCTGACTGCCGGCTGTCACCTGTGTAACCGTCATTTTAACAGCCCCCAGGTGAGGGGATACATTTTCAAACTGATAAGTTCGAAACCACGAAATGGCCTCCATGGCTTTATAAATAGCGTTCACTCCCTCGTCACGCGCGGCATGCCCCGTTCTGCCATGCGCCACGCAATCCAAGACCATCAGTCCTTTCTCGGCCACGGCCATCTGCATCTGCGTTGGTTCGCCAACAATACCCAGGTCAATGGATCCCAGATGAGGCAATACAAGCGCTACACCATCAGCACCGGACACCTCCTCTTCAGCGGTGGCAGCAAAAACCAGATTATAGGGTAATGCCTCATCTTTTAAACAGAGAAAAGTCGCCATAAGAGCCACCAATGGACCACCGGCATCATTACTCCCCAAACCAATAAGCTTATCACCCTCCTGATAGGCTCCAAAGGGATCATAACTCCATTTATCCGAGGGCTTTACCGTATCCAGATGAGAATTGAGCAATATTGTCGGTTTCTGCGGATCTTTCTCCTGCGCCCAGCACCACACATTATTACTCTGTCGCTTCACATCCAACCCTTGCTCTTTCAGATAGCCGGCCATCATATCGGCCACAGCGCCCTCTTCCCGACTAAAGGAAGGTGTTTTTATCAAACGCTTCAACAGGGCAATGGCCTCACGCGTGTACTTTTCTTGCTTTTGTTCCATCTATTCATTCCTGTGATAATCGGGTTCCGGAGGCAAACCCATTTTTGAGTCCCTCAATATTTGTAATGCAAACCTGCTCAACCCCCTGTTGCAAGGCGGCAAAACCATTGTCAAGCTTAGGAATCATACCGGCATTGATCACTCCGCTCTCCTTGTGTTCGGTGTACAAACTGGTGCTAAGTTCACGAATCACGGAATCCTCATCATCAGGATTTTCCAACACTCCTTTTTTCTCGAAGCAATACACCAGCTGCACTCGAAAATCCCTTGCCAAGACCTTGGCTAACTCGGCCGCCATGGTATCAGCATTGGTATTGAGCAGCTGCCCTTTCCCGTCATGTGTGAGGGGCGCCACCACCGGCACCACACCCTGACGCAACAGTTCCACCAGATGCTCAGTATTAACAGCCGTAACATCGCCCACGTAACCATAGTCGGTATCCACTACAGGTCGTTTGACGGCTCGCACACAATCCAGATCAGCCCCGGTAAGACCAACGGCCTGCTTATTGAGCGCCTGAAGCTGTGCCACAATATTTTTATTGACCAGTCCTCCGTACACCATCACCACAACTTCCAACATTGCCCGATTGGTAATTCGACGTCCATCCACCATGGTAGTTTTAAGCCCCAGGTGCTCGGCCATTGCAGTGGCCGATCGTCCTCCTCCATGTACCAGAATCTTTTGCCCGGCAATACCGGCAAAATCCTGAATGAAAGACTGCAATGAAGCGGACTCTTCGACCACTTTACCTCCTACTTTTACAATTGTTAGTCGATCGTGCATACTTCTCTATTTTAGGGTTTCCAAAACGCGTTTAATCACCACCTGAGCAGACACTACTCGATTGGCGGCCTCATCAATAACAATACTATTGGCACTGTCAATCACTGCATCGGTAACAATCATGTTACGACGCACCGGCAGGCAATGCATAAATTTGGCTCCATTGGTCAGTGCCATTTTTTCTTCATCAACCGTCCAGCTGCGATCGTGGTTAGTCACCTTACCATAATCGTTGTAGGACGACCAATTTTTGGCATAGATAAAGTCAGCCCCTTCAAAGGCCTTGTTCTGATCATATTCTACCTTTACGCCATCGGTAAACTCAGCGGCCAACTCATATCCTTCAGGATGCGTCACCACCAAATCCACATCGGCAGTTTTCATCCACTCAACAAACGAATTGGGCACAGCCTGCGGTAAAGCACGCGGGTGTGGTGCCCAGGTAAGCACCACCTTGGGTCGTGCCTTCTGCTTGTGTTCCTCAATGGTAATCAAATCGGCAAAGGCTTGTAGAGGATGACGCGTGGCCGATTCCATGCTAATAACCGGCACACCGGCAAAATCGATAAACTGATTTAAAATCTGCTCCTCATAATCGGCTTTCTTATCACTCAAAGATGCAAAGGAACGTACTGCAATCATATCGCAGTAACGACCAATCACGGGCACAGCCTCACGCAAGTGCTCAGGTTTATCACCATCCATCACCACACCAAACTCCGTTTCCAGCTGCCAGCCATCCTTATTAACATCCAGCACAATCACATTCATACCTAAATTCATGGCCGCCTTCTGAGTGCTCAGCCGCGTGCGCAAACTGGAATTAAAAAACAAAAGTATGATCGTTTTATTTTTACCCAATGTGTCCCAGGCATAGGGATTCTGCTTCACTTCAGCTGCCTCTTTTAATGCCGCCTCTAAGTTTCCAATATCATCAACCGTTAAAAATCTCTTCATTTTATATCGTATTAAGCTATTTTATTATTAATCTGCGTGGGCGATTACCTTATGCCGGCCGAACCTGCCCCTGCCCTTTCACAATCCATTTATAGGTAGTAAGCTCACGAAGACCCATCGGTCCGCGTGCATGCAGCTTCTGTGTACTAATACCAATTTCAGCTCCTAAGCCAAACTGAGCACCATCGGTAAAAGCGGTACTGGCATTCACATACAAGGCAGCAGCATCTACCCCATTAAGATAGCGTTCAATCACCTCCTTATCCTCTGCAATAATCGCTTCACTATGCTTTGAACTATAACGTGCAATATGATCCAATGCCTCATGCAGACCACTCACTGTTTTTACAGCCAGCTTCATGGCCAGAAACTCGGTTCCGAAATCATTTTCACCTGCCTCAAATAAGATAGCATCCGGATAATTACCCTTCAACTGATAATGAGCAGCTTCGTCGGCATACACCGCTACACCAGCTGTTGCCATGGGCGCAAGCAAAGCAGATAAATCACTCAGACGGCTGCGATGTATTATAAGGCAATCCAGGGCATTACACACACTCACCCTACGTGTTTTAGCATTTAAAAGTACCTTTTGTCCTAACTTGACATCACCTGACTGATCAAAGTAGGCGTGGACAATACCGGCACCGGTTTCTATAACCGGCACTTTAGCCTGATCGCGCACCGCATTGATCAACCCCTGCGATCCTCTGGGTATTAACACATCCACCTGATCGACAGCTCGCATCAAGGCCTGAGTGGCAGCCCTATCGTTGGGTAGTAGCTGCACCACATCGGGCGATAGACCATGCCGCTGCAACACCTTGTGCAGGATGCTCACCAATGCTGCGTTACTATCAGCAGCATCGCTGCCTCCTTTTAGTACACACGCATTGCCACTGCGCCAGCAAAGGGCAAACACATCGATAGTAACATTGGGTCGTGCCTCGTAAATGACACCCACCACCCCTAGGGGAACACGCTTTTTTGTGAGCTGCAAACCATTGGGCAAGATTCGCTGCTCGAGCACTTCACCCAGAGGGCCGGGTAAATTCGCTACTTCTTTCACACCTCGTGCTATATCATCGATACGCTCAGGACTTAACAGAAGACGATCATAGCGCGGGTCGCTTCTATCCATACGCATTAAATCCTTATGATTGGCACTTATAATCATTTCTTTGGCAGCCAACAATGCTGCACTTAAATCAAGTAATACAGCCTGCAGTACCTCATCACTAACACTTGTCAGCTGTCGCGATGCGAGTTTTACCTTATCAAAAAACAACTGATACATAGATATTTGTTTGGTTTTATAAACAATAAAGGCTTACGCTAAAAAATCAGGAAACACATATAAGTAGTCGTAGTGCACCAAGGGTTTATACTTTTCGTCGCTCCGGTGCTTTTGCGCCTTTGCACTACTATATGCCGCCTTACCTATACCCACAGTTTGCTTTTGCATGTTGCAGATGCGAATAAGATCGCCTTTTTCAAACTCATAATCAATAGCATGAACACCCGCTAACAACAAACTTGTTGCTTTGGCTGAGCACAGGGCTAGCGCCGCCCCATCATTAATGCTTACCTGTCCTCGGGCAAAACCCGCGGAATGGGATATCCACTTTTTCACTGCTGGATAACCACTGCCGGCCTTAAAATGTGTATGGTGCACTGCTTGTGGCGATGTACACAACTGCCTAATAATATTATCGTGTTGCCCATTGGCTATGTGCACATGAACACCCGACATGGCAGCCTTTTGTGCCACCCGGCATTTGGTAAGCATCCCCCCCCTGCCAAAATCTGATTTAACACTTGAAATATAACGGTGAAGATCCTTTTGCTCAGCGTCTATCTCAGTAATCACTTCCGCACCCTCATCATCGGGATGACCGTTGTAAATACCATCCACATTGGTTAATAGCAACAGTGCATCACAAGCCATCAGGGTCGCCATCATACCGCTGAGCTCATCATTATCGGTAAACATAAGGGCCGTTACTGACACCGCATCATTCTCATTCACAATGGGTACAATACCATTTTCCCACAAGGCAGTGACACAATTTTTCATATTCAGATAATGCTCACGCGTACTAAAGTCCTGCTTGGTAACCAGCACCTGTGCAATTTGAATCCCATGCAAATCAAACAAATCAGCATACAAATGCATTAATCGAACCTGCCCAACCGACGATAAGAGCTGACGCTGCGACACACGGTCACACTTCTTATCGGGCACAACAAGCCCACGGGCTGCTGCCACAGCACCGGAAGAAACCACAATGATTTTTTTACCCGAGCGATGAAGGTCAGCCAGTTGCATCACCAGCTGATTAATATGCCGCTTATTGAGTCCTCCTGATTCGCCAGCCAAAACATTCGACCCAATTTTTATACATACTTGCTGATACATACGCTACTGACCTTTTTGAATTTTATTAAACGAGGTAAGGAGTCCTTTAATAAGGGCAGAGCTAAAACCCTGATGCTCCATTTCATTCAATCCTGAAATGGTAACTCCGCGCGGAGTGGTTACCTTATCAATCTCATCCTCGGGGTGTGTTCCTTTCTGAATAAGCAGATCAGCGGCCCCTTTAATGGTTTGAGCAGATATTTGCGCTGCCAGGCGAGAGCCAAAACCTATTTCAATGCCACCCTGGGTTGCCGCCCGAATAAAGCGCATGGCATAGGCTATGCCACAAGCCGCAAGCACTGTTGCTGCCGCCATCAACTCCTCGGGAATGATCAGCGCCTGTCCCATTTGTGCAAACAACTGCACTACTTGCTCCTCTTGCGCCTGTGTGGCTTTATAGGAAGAGATACAAGTCATGGACTCACCTATTTCAATGGCCGTATTGGGCATGGCCCTGAAAATGGGTAACTGAACACTACAGTATGATTGCAAGGTGGTGGATGCCACACCGGTAGCCAGAGAAATTAGTAAAGTATTCTCCGTCAGCACGGGCGCAATTTCTTTTAAAACTTTTTCAACCTGATAGGGCTTGACACCCAGAAAAACAACCTGGGCAGCTGTGGCGGCTTCAGCGTTATTATTAGATACCCATAATCCTTGTGCCTTAAGATCGGCCAACAGGGCAGTGCGGCGGCGTGTTATGGCAATTTGCCCGGGAGTAAACAGGCCCTTGCTTAGTAAACCCCGCGCTATGGCGGTGCCCAAATTACCACCGCCAATAATTGCAACTTTTGAAACTTTCATGTAGTAGGATTTTCTATGGTTATTGTGTTAAGATATAAGCAAAAGCAAATTAGAACTTATAAATCTACACAAAAACCGTCGAAAAACCTCAATGCAAACTACTTATCTTCCATCACCGGTACATCCACTTCTACATGGCTCCAGTTCTCGCCGGATTTAATCCGGTATAGTTGCATCTCACTGATTCCAAATTCGCGTGCTATTAACTTTAATCGCGTTTTACGGTTGGGGTCATTTATTTTCTTTTTCAAGCGCATCACCTGGGTAGCGGTGAGCTTATGACCCTGTTGTGTTTTTCGTCCTCGTTGCTTTTCGCGAGCCTCCAATACCGACGGGTTATTTTGCTGATGAGCAAACATCTCACTCTTATTCACCCAGCGCAAATTATCGATATAATTATTGGATTTGTTATAATCCAGATGAATGACGTACTTCTGATCGGGTGATGTCTTAGGCAGGAATAATTCAGCCACAAGCTTATGAATATAAAAGGTCTTCGACTTTCCAAACGGCCGCAAGGGCAATGTAGGATATCCCCTCAACTTACCTCCTTTAATGTAGTCGCCATCGTTCATATTTCCGATGTAACTAATTATTCTTCCATAATTGGAAAGGGCATAACGCTTCTTAAGTGCACCCTCTTCAAATTCAAGCTCCTTCCACTCTTCGTTCCAGTACGATCTAATCATATTTATTTGGATGTTAACTGCTGTCTACACAAGCCTCCAATCTGGACATAAAGGTGTCAATTTGACCCCTTTGGAGTGTCAATGGAGGCAATAACCTCAATGTATAGGTGCCGGAAATGCCCGTAAAAATATGATTTTTAATTAACAAGTCATGCCTTATGGATGCAATATTTTCCTTCATTTCAAGGGCCAACATCAGTCCACAACCACGTATCTCATTAACTTTCTTTATGTTATTTAGACTTTTTAAAAAGTATTTTCCATTAGTTTTTACCTGATCCATTAGTTTCTCCTGTTCCATCACCTCCAAAACAGCAAGACCAGCTGCACAGGCCAGGTGACTGCCACCAAAAGTGGTACCCAGCATGCCCTTCTTGGGCTTTATGGCAGGGGAAATAAGGACACCCCCAATGGGAAAACCATTTCCCATCCCTTTGGCCATGGTCACCATATCGGGTTCGATATTAGCATGCTGAAAGGCAAAAAACTCGCCGGTTCTGCCGTAGCCCGACTGTATTTCATCAAGGATAAGCAAAGTACCATAGCGTCTGCACAGCGTCTGCATATCTTGCAAAAAGGAGGCCGACGGAATGTGTATACCCCCAATCCCTTGAATACCTTCAATAATCACAGCGGCCACATCTCTTTTCATTAGGGAAGCCTCCAACGCCTCCAGGTCTTCCCAGGCCACAATCTCTACCTGGTGCCCCTGATTATAAGGTGCCTGAATACGGGGATTGTCAGTCGCCGCAACAGCGCCGGATGTACGACCATGAAAGCCCTTCTCAAAGGCTACCACCTTGGCCCGTCCGGTTTGAAAAGAAGCCAGTTTAAGCGCATTTTCATTGGCTTCGGCACCCGAATTGCATAAAAAAAGCTGGTAATCATCCATTCCACTGAGGGCACCCAGCTTATCGGCCAGTTCCTGCTGCAAAGGATTTTGAATTGAGTTACTGTAAAAGCCAAGCTGCTTCAGCTGACTCGATATGCGCTCGATATAGTGTGGATGACTGTGTCCGATGGAAATAACCGCATGACCTCCGTATAAATCGAGGTAACGATTCCCTTTATCGTCCCAAACATAGCAGCCCTCACCCTTTACGGGCGTTATATCAAAAAGCGAGTATACATCAAATATATTCATATTGTTAATCTTTTCTATCTGCTGTCAGATAAGTGTATCTCAGCGGTAAGTGGATGAAGCACCACAGGCATAATACCTGTGGCACTCTAGAACAGTTGGCCTTCATACAAAGAAGAATGAACACCTAAAATTTAAACCAAATAAACTATGACAAACCGATTCTTTAACCGGCTAAAAAGCCACAGATTTTAAGCGAAGGCCTGCTGCCTCATCCAAACCAAATAAAAGATTCATATTTTGAACAGCCTGACCTGATGCCCCTTTCAAGAGGTTATCGATCACACTGACAATGTGCAGTTTCGATCCGTGCTTTTTCACACAAACCAATGCTTTATTAGTATTTACCACCTGCTTCACATCAGGATTACTTACCACAGTGTGCGTGAAGGGATGCTGCTTATAATAACTACCATAAAGACTCACGGCCTCCTCTTCGCTTAAATCGGAATCGAGATAAACCGAGGCCAGAATTCCGCGAGGATAATTACCCCGCATAGGCACAAAATTAATATCCTGCGCAAAATCCGGCTGCAGCTGCAGCATGGATTCACCGATCTCACCCAAATGCTGATGCTCAAAGGATTTGTATACTGATGCATTGTTATTACGCCAACTAAAATGCGTGGTAGGAGAGCAAGCCTGCCCCGCTCCCGTCGATCCCGTGATAGCATGAATATGCACCTCGCTAAGTTGCTTTGCTGCCGCTAAAGGAAGCAAGGCCAACTGTATGGCTGTGGCAAAGCACCCCGGATTAGCAATGTATTTTGCCTCTCTGATGGCAGCACCATTTAACTCAGGTAAACCATAGACGAAGCCATCAGCCAACTCTTTAAGGCGGAAGTCATGACTCAAGTCAATAATCTTACCTGCATAAGTAGTGGGTATATCCTTTACAAATTGTCGTGATCGACCATGGCCCATGCATAAAAACAGCACATCCACCGAATAGTCAATTTCCCCGTCAAAAACAAGATCCGTATCACCTACCAGATCAGTATGAATGGCCGTTACCGGCAGTCCTGCCTGGCTTGTACTCTGCACAAAACCAATTTGAGCCTTGGGATGTTGCAATAATATGCGCAATAATTCTCCTGCCGTATAGCCGGCACCTCCTACAATTCCTACTTTAATCATCACCTTCTTTTAAGTCCAGTTGCCCCTTATTGACGGCATTGTATATCTTCAATGGCGTAGACATAATGGTGGTAAAACCTTCTACATCCTGGGCTGTCCAGGCTTTATTCATCTCCCCATACTCGCCAAAAACATCACTCATCAGGTCGTGCTCCGACTCAATACCTACTACCTCAAAACGGTAAGGCATTAGCTTGATGATGACTTTACCTGTAACATTCTGCTGCGAACTCTCCAAAAACTTTTCAATGTCACGCATCACCGGCTCCAGATACTGCGACTCATGCAGGAACATACCATACCAATTGGCCAGCTGTTCTTTCCAATGCATCTGCCATTTGGTAAGTACATGTTTCTCCAGCACCCGATGGGCATTAATAATCAGAATAGGAGCTGCTGCCTCAAAACCTACACGCCCCTTAATACCAATAATGGTATCGCCCACGTGCATATCACGACCAATGGCATAGGCCGCACCCAACTGCTCAATATACTTAATAGCTTCTACAGGATCATCAAAAGCAAAGCTGTTGATGGTTGCTATTTCACCCTTTACAAAACCAATCTCCAGAGTTTCTTCCCCGTCCTTTTTCAACTGACTGGGATAAGCATCGCTCGGCAGTGTTTGGTTGGAGGTAAGCGTTTCTTTACCCCCCACGCTGGTACCCCATAGTCCTTTATTAATGGAATACTCCATCTTGGTCCAGTCGCGCACCACACCCCTTTCTTTCAGATAACTAATCTCCTGCTCACGTGACAATTGTAGGTTACGGATAGGAGCAATCACCTTAATGTCAGGCGCTAAAACCTGGAATGTCAGGTCAAAACGAATTTGATCATTACCGGCTCCAGTGCTACCATGTGCAATATATTTGGCACCAATGGAACGGGCATAATCAACAATTGCTAATGCCTGAAAAATACGTTCCGAACTAACGGAGAGTGGGTAAGTGTTATTCTTTAACACATTGCCATAAATCATATAACGAATGCAGCGGCGGTAGTAGCGTTCAGTAACATCGAGGGTGGCATGGCGGGCCACACCCAACTCATAAGCTTTCGCTTCTATATCCGACAATTCCTCTTCACTAAAACCACCTGTATTGGCAATAGCAGAGTATATTTCCAGGTTTTTCTCCTCGGCCAGATACTTCACACAAAACGAAGTATCCAAACCTCCACTGTACGCTAAAACTACCTTTTCTTTCATCGTTAAATAATTATCGTATGCTAAATTATATGCTTAAAACAGAGCTGTCAGGCCTTTAAAAAACCGACCGCCTTTGGAATCTCTTTTCTTTACGGCACTGCGCAGTCGTGACAGCATACCAGACGCTGGCTTTGATGTCTTTTGCGATGCACGCATAGGGTCGTACAGCATGCCGGTACACAAACAATGCTTACGCTCGGTACGCAGCAAAATATCGTAATTAACACAGCTCTGACAGCCCTTCCAAAACTGCTCATCATCAGTAAGCTCTGAGAAGGTGACCGGCCGATAACCAAGGTCGGAATTTATCTTCATGACAGCAAGACCCGTGGTAAGACCAAAGATTTTAGCCTGCGGATAACGCTTACGCGACAATTCAAAAGCCTTTGTTTTAATGGCCTTAGCCAATCCATTACCCCGAAATGAGTCAACCACAATAAGCCCCGAGTTGGCAACAAATTTATCGTGCCCCCAGGTTTCGATATAACAAAAACCGGCAAACTCACCCTGATGAAGGGCCAAGATTGCTTTCCCCTCTTCAATTTTCTTTTGAAGATATTCCGGATTACGCTTTGCAATACCTGTACCACGCACTTTAGCTGCTTCCGCTATCGTATTCAACACCACATCCACATAACTTAGATGCTCCTCCGTTGCCACAAAAATGTTAAACTTACTCATAGTCCTTTGTTATAATACCGCTGCGATGCACGCTTCACAACCGGCCCCTCACACTTTCATATCATCTGCTTACAGCAGTCAGACTTCATCACCCTCACGCTATAATATACTAATAAAGCGGTGCTTATGCCTAACAAAAAGCAGACATTTTATAAACTCTTTTCCTTTAACCCCGGCATAAATAAAGACAAAGCATTGATCACGTCTGACTTTGAAACCCCTTCACGACTAATCAATAGAATGGTATCGTCGCCGGCAATACTGCCGAGTATTTCATAAGGACCATGACTATCAATAACCGAGGCTATTCCGTTGGCAAAACCAGGCCGTGTTTTTATAATGGCCAAGTGTCCGGAAAATTCAATGGACTCCACACCACTAACAGGAAACTCCTCTTGTACGGGAGCCTCATCCTGTCGTTGAGTCGCCTCAGGCACTATATATTTATAGCCTGTTTCAACATCGGGCACCTTGGCAACCTTTAAATACTTGAGGTCGCGGGACAAGGTAGCCTGTGTTATCTTATAGCCCTCTGCTTCAAGCAGCACCACCAGCTCCTCCTGCGAACTGACTTTTTGAGTGCTGATAATTTGCTTGATCGCAATCAGTCGTTTTGCTTTAATCTTCATTGGGTTCTTCTTCTTTGATAAATGTATATTTATACATCGTCGATGCAAATTTATTCATTAATTATAAATTTCAAAGTTACTTTTAGTAAAAAAATTGTATTTTTGCGCGACAATAAATTCAAAACCGCATAAAACAGCAGTCGCAAGTGACTATTTTTGAATTGCATATACTCTTATCTGCATTAGCTCGTTACGGGACAAGCACGCTGTTTTTCATTTATTCTTTCTTCGCCACTCACATCACAGTTGCCCATAGGCAAACAGTAGCTATGGCCTGCGTTAAAACGCAGAAAAGAGAGAGCGCATGCAACATCATTCTAATAAAATCAAACACGGGGTCGCATAATTATGGCCAAAAGATGTTAAATTTTTTAACTCAAAAGTGCAGCGCACGGGTTGTTTATTGTCCAATATGTTTGGAAATTGCTTAATGAAGCGAGGCAGATTACAACAAAAAGGAAACAACAATAATAAAATAACATGAAGAAGCACGTCAAGAAGGTAGTTGTACTGGGCTCAGGCGCACTAAAAATTGGTGAAGCGGGCGAGTTTGACTACTCGGGTTCACAAGCCCTGAAAGCCCTTAAGGAAGAAGGTATTGAAACGGTATTGATCAACCCCAACATTGCCACGGTTCAAACATCGGAAGGCATTGCCGATAAGATCTACTATCTGCCGGTAACACCTTACTTTGTTGAGCAGGTGATAAAAAAGGAAAGTCCGGAGGGTATTCTGCTGGCTTTTGGCGGGCAGACAGCCCTTAACTGCGGAACAGCCTTGTACGAAACCGGCATTCTGAAGAAGTACAATGTGGAGGTGCTGGGTACTCCTGTACAAGCAATTATTAACACCGAAGACCGCGAAATATTTGCCAATAAGCTACGTGAGATCGATGTTAAAACACCGGTTAGCATCGCTGTTACATCGGTTGAGGAGGCTTTAAAAGCATCGGACGAGATTGGTTTCCCCATTATTGTACGTGCCGCTTATACACTGGGTGGTATGGGCTCGGGATTCTGCCAGAATAAAGAAGAACTGATTGAACGTGCCGAAAATGCCTTTTCCTATTCAAACCAGATACTGGTGGAAGAATCACTGAAAGGCTGGAAAGAAGTAGAGTACGAAGTAGTGCGCGATGCTTATAATAACTGCATCACCGTGTGTAACATGGAAAACTTCGACCCACTGGGTATCCACACCGGCGAGAGTATTGTAGTGGCACCTTCGCAAACTCTATCCAATGCCGAGTATCATAAATTGCGTGAGCTGGCCATTAAAATCATCCGCCACATTGGCATTGTGGGCGAGTGTAATGTGCAGTACGCCTTAGATCCTTACTCGGAAGATTACCGTGTAATTGAGGTAAATGCCCGCCTATCGCGCTCCTCAGCACTAGCCTCAAAGGCAACCGGTTATCCACTAGCCTTTATCGCTGCCAAGCTAGGTCTGGGTTACAGCCTTCACGAACTGAAAAACTCAGTGACCAAAACAACAACGGCCTTCTTTGAACCCGCGCTGGACTACATCGTGTGTAAAATACCTCGTTGGGATTTGGGTAAGTTTAGCGGTGTATCCAAAGAGATTGGCTCCAGCATGAAGTCAGTAGGTGAAATCATGGCCATCGGCCGCAATTTCGAAGAAGCCATTCAGAAAGGGCTGCGAATGGTAGGACAAGGCATGCACGGCTTTGTGGGCAACCATCCTTTTACAAAAGACGTGAAGAAGGAACTGCAAGAACCCACCGATCAGCGGGTATTTGCCATTGCTGAAGCGCTTCAGGCCGGATCTACGGTAGATGAAATTCATCAGCTGACACGCATCGACAAATGGTTCCTCGAGAAGTTGAAAAACATTACCGACCACGCTGCTATTCTGCAACAACACAATTCTCTGGATAAACTGCCGGACGAAGCGCTGTTGGATGCCAAGAAAATGGGCTTCTCCGACTTTCAGGTAGCACGCATGGTGCTTAAGCCCGATAATATGGAGGAGGGTCTGCTACAGGTTCGCAACTTCCGTAAAGCCCATGGCATCCTTCCTGTGGTGAAACAGATTGACACCATGGCGGGTGAGTTTCCGGCAAAAATTAATTACCTGTACCTGACCTACAGTGGCACCACACACGATATTGACTATGAGAAAGATGGTCATTCGGTGATTGTACTCGGCTCAGGTGCCTACCGCATTGGCTCATCGGTAGAATTTGACTGGTGTAGTGTAAATGCCCTCAACACCATCAACAAGCAGAAGGATCATCGCTCGGTAATGATTAACTACAATCCCGAGACGGTAAGTACCGACTACGATATGTGCGACCGCCTATACTTCGATGAGTTAACACAGGAGCGCGTGCTGGACATCATCGATCTGGAAACACCCAAGGGTGTGATTGTGTCGGTAGGTGGGCAGATACCCAACAACCTGGCCATGAAACTGCATCGTCAGCAGGTGCCTATCCTGGGTACTTCGCCCGAGGACATTGACCGTGCTGAGAACCGTCAGAAATTCTCAAGCCTGCTTGATGAACTGGGTGTTGATCAGCCCCGCTGGAGCGAGCTAACCTCCATTGACGACATCTTCACTTTTGTGGATGAAGTAGGCTTCCCCGTGTTGGTGCGTCCTTCGTATGTACTGTCAGGTGCCGCTATGAATGTGGTATCCAACAAAGACGAGCTGGAGCATTTCCTAACGCTGGCCGCCAATGTATCCAAAGAATTTCCGGTGGTTGTATCGGAGTTTATTGAGCAAGCCAAAGAGATTGAGGTAGATGCCGTAGCCAACAAGGGCGAAGTGGTGGGTTACGCCATCAGCGAACACATTGAGTTTGCCGGTGTACACTCAGGCGATGCCACCATTGTTTTCCCTCCTCAGAAACTGTATGTGGAAACCATCCGCCGCGTGAAGAGGATTGCCCGTGAGATTGCCAAGGGACTGAATATTACCGGCCCCTTTAACATGCAGCTACTGGCCAAGGACAATGATATTAAGGTAATTGAGTGTAACCTGCGCGCCTCGCGAAGCTTCCCCTTTGTATCGAAGGTACTAAAAGTAAACCTGATTGACCTGGCTACCCGCGCCATGCTGGGCTTGCCCGTGGAGAAGCTAACCAAGAGCTCTTTTGAGCTGGATTATGTGGGTATTAAAGCCCCTCAGTTCTCCTTTGCCCGATTGGCCAAGGCCGATCCGGTACTGGGTGTGGATATGTCATCGACCGGTGAGGTAGGTTGCATCGGCGAAAACTACTACGACGCTGTGCTTCAATCCATGCTATCAGTGGGTTATCGCGTGCCCGAGAAGAACATTCTTATTTCATCGGGTCCTGCACGCTCCAAACTCGAATTGCTGCAAAGTGCACGTATGCTAAAGGAGCGTGGCTATAACCTATTTGCCACGGGTGGAACACATAGGTTCTTTGCCGAGAATGGCGTGGAAACAACCCTGCTGTACTGGCCCAACGAGGATCAAAAGCCCAATACCATGGATTACATCCGCGAGAAGAAGATTGACCTGGTGATTAACATCCCTAAGAATCTGAGCAAGGATGAGCTGAAAAACGGCTACCAGATTCGTCGTGATGCCATTGACTTTAACATACCGCTGATTACCAACGCCCGTTTGGCGAGTGCCTTTATTTATTCATTTTGCAAGCTGGATATGGATAAAATAAGCATTAAGCACTGGGATGAGTATAAATAGACAATAGACTTGTAGAAAGTTTAGACACTTAGAAAAAGCCCCACATCCATGGATGTGGGGCTTTCTATTGGTAATGGATGATATTCAAATTATGAATTTACTTCTTTATCTCCACCAAAAGGAAGGAACGAGGACCGACCGTAACCTTATCTCCGGCAAGCGACACAACGCTACCACTGATTACATCCGTTCCTTGTGTTGCCGTACCAATCACCTCATCTTTAAAAGGCAGGATATTTACATCTTTGGCCTCAGGATTTTTATTCATCATGAGCATCACCACCGACTCATCGTCATAACGAAACAAGGTATAAAGTCCGTTGGCATGATTGGGTGCAAAGTGCTTTAGATCACCCTTATGAACCGCATTGGAGGTCTTGCGCCAATTGAGCAAGGTTTTTACAAACTGCTGCGCTTCCTTTTGCTGAGCTGTCAGTCCTTCGCCTGTAAAGGCGTTTACCTTATCGCCCGGCCATCCACCGGGATAATCCCCCCGTATCTCGCCATGTGAGTCGGAGTTTGGGTTGGTCATCAGTATCTCGGTTCCATAGTAGATTTGCGGAATACCGCGGGTAATCGCAATGTAGGCCATTCCCATTTTAAATAAATCAAAATCTTCATTGATCTGAGTATAAAAACGACTCATATCGTGGTTATCAGGGAAAACCACCAGCTGCGTGGGGTCGGCATACAGATGATCATTGGCCAACATACCATATAACTTGGGCAGGCCCTGCCCCCACTGGCTGTCATCTTCATTCAAAGCCTTTACCAAAGCATCTTGTAAGGGAAAATCAAATACACCGGGCATATACGAAATATAGCCGTCAGAATTATGCTTTCCTTTTTGCCAATACGATACGATTGCCGGATTGGTGCTCCACTCCTCACCCACGATATTAAAGTAAGGGTATTCAGCCATTACGCGACGCGTCCACTCACTCATAAACGCCTTATCAGGATAGGGATAGGTATCCATGCGAATACCATCCAAATCGGCGTATTCGATCCACCAGATAGTGTTATAAATCAAATAATCGGCCATTAAAGGGTTTCGCTGATTGAGATCGGGCATAGACTCCACAAACCAGCCATCGGCATGCCTGCGCTTATCATAATCCGATGCATAAGGATCCATATTGGTTTCGCGCAAGTGGGTAGTTACCTGCCAGCCCTCCTGAAAGTTCAGCCAGTCGTCGGCCGGTAAATCTTTCATCCACCAATGATGGGAGCCACAGTGATTCATAATCATATCAATCACCAGCTTCATATCGCGTTTCTTCAACTCCTCCGACAGCTTCACATAATCCTCATTGCTCCCATGCCGCGCATCGGTCTTATAAAAATCAGTGATGGCATAGCCATGGTAGGAGCCTTCAGGCATATCGTTCTCCATCACCGGATTTAGCCACAAGGTGGTATAGCCCATCTCTTCAATATAATCGAGCTTACTGATGACACCCGCTAAGTCGCCACCATGCCGGCCAAACTCGGCCGACCGGTCAAGCCCCTCTTTCATGCCCTCCACTTCATCATTGGAAAGATCTCCATTAACAAAGCGATCGGGCGTAATCAGGTACATCACATCAGAAGTATTGTAACCCTGCCGCTGGGCAGAACCCTCACGACGCTTCTTTAACTCATAACTGTATTTTAGCTGTGCTTTATTCTTTCGATTAAAAACGATATCAAAACGCCCGGGTTTGACATCTTTATCAATTTTAAGGTACAGAAAAAGATAGTTGGGCGATTTCACCTGTACGCTTCGATCCAAAAGAACCCCCTCGTAATTAATACTGGGCCGCAAATCGGAAATATTTTGGCCATAAACCAGCAACTGAAGATTTTCATTTTCCATGCCAGCCCACCAAAAAGCCGGTTCGACGCGTTCAATTTTATAGGCGGCCTGAGCCATTGCAAGGGTTACCAAAAGGGTAAAACCCAAAAGAAAAAAACGTTTCATAAGCCTGACTTTCATTAGTATTGCGTTGATACAATACGAAGATAGCCATTACATTTTAATGTTCAAGTCGCGCCCCAAACGCTTCAATTCCTTACCCACCTTTTTTCCGCCTCTTTCAATTTCCTTGCCCAAAGCACGCATATCGTCCTTAAATTCATCAGTCCAGATATGGTGTTTAAACTCGGCATGCCCCTTTTTAAATAGTTTTTTCACATCGCTGTAAAAAACACGCTCCCGCCTCTTCACGCGCTTACTTCCCTGTACTGTTTCCACTTCCACTTCACCTTCATCCACCTCCACAGCCAGGCTCTCCTCGGTGGTGGCCACAGCAAAACTTGTACCCAGCACGGTAACCGACCCGTGGGCCGTATGCACTTTAAAAGGAATTCCGGTTTTATTAACTTTAAAAAAGGCATCGCCCTGAAGCGTCACATCACGATGCTCATCGTTGATCTCATACTGCAAAACAGAATGCTGATTAAGTACTACCTGGGATCCATCGGACAGTTTAACTAACTGAGCCTTGTCGCCTGTGCGCACCGAAGGTGCAGAGCAACTCAGGCACACTGCCATGAGACATACATTGATAAAAGCGATAAAAAATGATTGTTTCAACATGAATGCAATTTAATTTCGTTCTAATAGAAAATATTCAACGCATTGAAATACGCATAAACCCAGGTTTTGTTATAAAAAATATGCCCTTACAAAAGCTGGCCCCTTTTTTCTATCTTTGCTGCAAAATTGAATAAGCATGACAAGAAAGGAGCTTACCCGGGTTTTTGGTGCATTTGATACGATGAACGTATTAATCATTGGTGATGTCATGATCGACTCCTACCTATGGGGCGATGTGAGTCGTATTTCGCCAGAGGCACCTGTGCCCATCATTGCCACCACCGGACGCGAAAACCGACTGGGCGGTGCTGCCAACGTAGCGCTGAATATTCAGGCACTGGGGGCTACACCCATTATGTGCTCGGTGATTGCCAAAGATGAGGCCGGCTCTATTTTCATGGATCTTCTGAAGGAGAATAAACTACCGGCACAGGGTATTATCACTACCGGCAAGCGACAAACAACCGTAAAAACCCGCATCATCAGCCAACAACAGCACCTGCTGCGCATTGATGAGGAAGCCAATACCCCACTTGACGAATCATTGGAGGGTAAGTTGCAGGCCCATATCGAAGATTTGCTGAATACTTATCGCATTGATGCCATCATATTTGAGGATTACGACAAAGGGGTGCTGACACCGGCGACCATCGAGTATACGGTTAAGTTGGCCCAGAGCAAAGGAATACCCACCCTTGTTGATCCCAAGAAACGTAATTTCCTGGCCTACAATGAGGTTACCTTTTTTAAACCCAACCTAAAAGAGTTTAAGGAGGGGGCCAAGGTGGAGATCAACGGCAACGACCGCGAAGGACTGCTGAAAGCGGCTAAGGACTTTGCAAAACAGCAAGGAATCCGTCATTTCATGCTCACCATGGCCGAAAAGGGCGTGCTGATACTTAACGAGCAACAGCACCATTTTATACCGGCTCAGGTGCGAAAAATAGCCGATGTGTCGGGTGCCGGCGATACAGTAATTAGCGTAAGTGCCTTATGCCTAGCGGGCGGACTGGATCAAAAGCATGTGGCAGGCATCGCCAATATGGCAGGCGGACTGGTGTGTGAGTACTCCGGTGTGGTACCGATCGACAAACAGGCATTACTGGACGAATGCTTTGAGAAATTGACCAACGAATAGATTAAATAATTGAAACCTCAGGTATTTTTGTCCGTAGCTAAGCTATATATTTGAGAAAATTTTAACTTTGGCTTTTTAGAATAAAATAACCATTTTGTAACCCTTAACCTCATTCACAAAAAAAACCACAATATGGCAAAAGTAATTGCGTTGGCAAATCAAAAAGGAGGCGTTGGAAAAACCACCACAGCCATTAACCTGGCTGCAAGCTTAGCGGTACTGGAGTACAACGTTCTTATTGTTGACGCTGATCCTCAGGCCAATGCCACATCAGGCCTTGGTTTTGACTTAAGGGAAGTTGAAAATAGTATTTACGAATGTATCGTTGACGGCACCGATCCGCGCGAGGCAACCCTTCAGTCCGAAATTGAGCATTTACATGTACTGCCTTCACACATCGACCTGGTTGGTGCTGAAATAGAGATGCTGAATCTGCCCGATCGGGAGAATGTACTCACCAAGGTATTGGATAAGGTACGCGATCAGTACGACTTTATTTTAATTGACTGCTCGCCATCACTTGGCTTAATCACGGTGAATGCCTTAACGGCTGCTGACTCAGTTATTATACCGGTACAGTGCGAATATTTTGCGCTTGAGGGACTGGGTAAACTACTGAACACCATTAAGATAATCCAGAGCCGATTAAATCCGGAGCTGGAAATTGAAGGCTTCCTGCTAACCATGTACGACTCGCGCCTTAACCTGTCCAATCAGGTGGTGGAGGAAGTACAGCGTCATTTCCAGGATATGGTATTCAAAACACTCGTATCGCGCAATATTAAGCTAAGCGAGGCACCCAGCTACGGTAAAGCCGTAGTGATGTACGATGCCACCTCTAAAGGTGCAGTAAATTACCTGAACCTGGCACGTGAACTCTTAAAAAAGAATAACCTGTCGGAAAAGAAATAATCCTTTCTGACGTATAGATATTTGACCAGAAGAATAAACGATAAGTAAACAATGGCTAGAAAAAACGCTTTAGGACGTGGACTGGGTGCATTAATTGAAAATGCCGATGAGGTAACTCACAAAAGGGAGACCAAACCTGCGGCATCAATTAACGAAATTGAAGTTGATAAGATTGAGGTCAATCCCTGGCAGCCACGAACCAAGTTTGATCAGGAGCGTTTGACCGAGTTATCGGAATCCATCAAACAGATTGGTATTGTACAGCCATTAACGCTACGCAGGGTTGGACCCGACAAGTATCAACTGATTGCCGGTGAGCGTCGTTTCAGAGCCTCCAAAATGGCCGGCCTAAACACCGTGCCCGCCTATATTCGTACCGCTGATGATGAGACCATGCTGGAAATGGCACTGGTGGAAAACATACAGCGCGAAGATCTGGATCCCATCGAAGTAGCCATCAGTTATCAGCGTTTGATCGAAGAGTGTAAACTCACGCAGGAAAGCATGTCGGAAAGAGTGGGAAAAAAGCGATCGACCATTGCCAACTACCTGCGATTGCTAAAATTACCGGCTGAAGTACAGCTCGGCTTGGTTGAAAAACAAATTGGTATGGGCCATGCCCGTGCCATCATCAGCGTTGAGGACCCACAGGCGCAGTTGATGATTTTTGAAGAGACCATAAAAAACGACCTATCTGTTCGTAAGGTAGAACAGATGGTGCGTGACCTAAATAATGGCGTGAGCCAGGAAAAACCTGCCAAAAAGAAAAAAAATCTACCGGAAGAGTACGAGGCATTGAAATCTCAGTTGTCAACGTTCTTTAGAACCAACATTCAATTTTCACGAAGCGATAAGGGGAAAGGCAAAATTGTTATACCCTTTACGTCCGATGATGAATTGGAAAAAATCATTAGCATACTGGACAAAACAAAATAAGTCCATTTAATTGCTTGTAAAAGAACATATTTTGACCACAAATACACATCATAAATGGCTGTGGTGTCTGCTGGCCTTGCTTAGCACATCCTTTTCGCTAAAGGCACAACTAAGCGACGCAATGATCACACAGGGCGATACGGTAGTGCAACAGGTGCCGCAGGTAGGGGCACCCGTCATAGAAAAAAAACACTCGCCCCATAAAGCCTCTTTTTACGCGGCCATATTACCCGGCCTGGGGCAGGCCTACAATAAAAAGTACTGGAAAATACCTATCCTGTATGCCGGCATTGGCGGTGTGGCCTACGCCATACACTTTAACTCAAAATATTATAAAAAATACAAAGCCGCCTACCGCGATTTTATCATACGTGACCCCGGTAACAAAAGCTATCTGGAGTTTATTCCAACAGGGCTGGAGGAGAAGGACATCTATGGTGAATACGAACAATGGTTTGAAGAGGCTTTAAACAGTAAGAAACAATACTACCGTCGCTATCGCGATTTAAGTTACATCGGCATGGTAGGTATTTATGTCATTCAGATTGTAGATGCCGCCGTAGATGCCCACTTCTATAACTTCGACGTGAGTGATGATTTAACAATGCAGGTAAAGCCCTCGATGATGGCACCGGCGCCCGGAGATTTTGCGGGCCTAGGTCTGCAATTGAAATTCAAATTTTAGGACTTGATTATGCAAAAGGTGAAGATGGCATTATTGGCCAGTATGATGATTGTTGGGGTGTTTGCAAAAGCACAGAGTGAAGTGGATTTAATCCTGGAAAAGGAAACGCCGCCTTATCTTGAAGCATGTTTAGACAGCCTCGTAAACCAGTGGTACATCAGCAAAGCTGACGATCGCTTATCGCAGGATACAACAGCAGAAACCCCACTCCCCAAGGTAAGCGACTCGCTTTATATTGCGCGCCTGGCCGCCATTAACTCTCCCATGCCTTACACCTACAATACCATTGTAAAAAGCCACATTGAGCTGTATACGGTGCGTCGTCGCGAACTGGTGCAAAACATGCTGGGACTATCGAAGTATTACTTTCCGATGATTGAGCAGGAGCTTGATGCCCGGCAGATGCCCATGGAGCTTAAATATCTGCCCATCATTGAGTCAGCGCTCAACCCCAAAGCCTACTCGCGTGCGGGTGCCTCGGGGCTATGGCAGTTTATGTATTACACGGGCAAACAATACGGCCTTACCATCAACTCTTACGTGGATGAGCGACGCGATCCCTATAAATCAACCGTGGCCGCCATTAACTTCCTCGATGATTTATATGCTATTTATAAAGACTGGTTTCTGGTGATCGCAGCCTACAACTGCGGCCCCGGCAACGTTAATAAAGCCATACGCCGATCGGGCGGACACCGTGATTTCTGGAAAATATACTACCACCTTCCGCGCGAAACACGGGGTTATGTGCCGGCCTTTATTGCCGCCACCTATACCTTTATGTATGCCAAAGAGCATCAACTGTATGCTAAACCCAACAGCCTGCCGATGGTGACCGATACCATTTCCGTCAGTCAGCCCCTCCATTTTAAGCAAGTGGCCGAAATGCTGGATGTGAACGTGGATTATATTAGAAGCCTTAACCCGCAATACCGCAAGGATCTGATACCTGCCGGCGATGATTATGCTCTGCGCCTGGCCCTGGCTGATGCCTCCAACTTTGCAGCACAGGAAGACTCCATCTATGCCCACAAGCGTAACACCTATTTTGTGGATGGCAAGAGCACGGTGAAACCCCAATACACGGCCTATACGCCGGACACACCCAAAAATAAAGCCACGGTGTACTACACTGTTAAATCGGGCGATGCCGTGGGCCTTATTGCCGACTGGTATGATGTACGCACCTCCGATCTGCGCTATTGGAATAACATACGCCGTAATATTATTCGCGTTGGACAACGACTGCGCGTGTATGTACCTAAAAACAAAACCGACTACTACGGTCGTATAAACAACATGACCTTTGCGCAAAAGCAAAACCTTAGCAGCAAAACGGTGACAGCCAATGCCCAGCCAAAGGTAAATGCACCTATGGATGCCGGCTTCGAATATTACACAGTGCGCTCAGGCGATAACCTGTGGTCCATTGCAAAGAGATACAGTGGCATCTCCAATAAAGACCTGATGCAGCTCAACGGCCTGTCTGAAAAATCCAAACTATGGGTAGGCCAAAAACTAAAAATCAGGCCTAAGTCCTGATATGATCATCAACACATCACAGGGGTGCGTATTATTCGAGGATAATATTCACCCCTGTTCTGTTTTTTAAAAGATATTTCCTATTTTAAAGCTTCTATTAAAATTCTATGAGCCAACAATTTCGCATTTTACTTTATGTACTTCTCATAATTGCGATCGCAATGGTTCTGCATCATTTTCTACCGTTTCCTATTAAACCGGATCAGTGGAGGCTACACAATCATGAAGAGGTGGCCATAAGCAACCTGGACAGCACAGAATCAGTACCCCGCATCCCACCCGACACGCTGCTTCAGCCCCCTGTCGAGCCGATCCGCGATACGGTCATTACCAGACATTTCCTGAGCTACACATCAACTTTCTGTCAGCAGCTAAATTACTTACACGCACGCTTGCAGGAAGCTGCCGCATATCACAGAAATATTCGTATCCTACACTACGGCGACTCACAAATTGAAGGAGACCGCATCACAGCCTACCTACGTGAGGCTTTTCAGCAACGTTTCGGCGGCAGCGGACCGGGTCTCACCACCGTTTATGATCCCCAACGCATCAACCCCTCGGTATGGCTTGACAGCGAGGGTGACTGGCGCATACACAGTGTTTATAACCGACGACGCTCCCTGCCTGATAATACCTACGGCCTGATGGGTCAAACGGCCTCCCTGTCAGCGAATTCACCGGGCTATTTTCGCCTGAATGCCTCACCTTGGGCCGAAGACCACGCCACTCGCTATCAAAAAGTACGTTTGTTTATTGCGCCCCACACCGATACCCTCTTCATAAAAGGACACATCAAAAAAGCACAAGTGATCAATGACTCATTGCCCCCCTCGATCAATCTGACCGAGATAAACTGGGAGTTTGAACAGGTGTCACCGGCCATTAGCTTTGAACTACGCAGCCATGATGATGTGCACATACTGGGCTGTGCGCTGGACAGCACCGCCGGTGTGTCGGTAGATAATATTGCCCTGCGCGGACAAAGCACGCCTCTGCTACACCGAACTGATGAACAGTTATATAAAGCCATGGCCGAACAACTCAATATCGGCATGCTGATCTTTCAGTTTGGTACCAATATAATCCCCACCATTGCTCCTAACTACCGCTTCTATCAGGTGCAGTTAGCCCGCCAGTTCGACCTCATCAAAAAATTCTTCCCCGATGTACCCGTGGTAGTGCTAGGTATTTCCGATGCCGCCCACCTACACGACGGACAGCTGCAAGCCTATGATCATCTCAACCGCATTAACGAAGCACAAAAGGCCATTGCCCTGAAATATGATTTTGCATTTTTTGATTTGTACGAAGCCATGGGAGGCGGCGGAGCTATCATTGAATGGTCGCAAAAATCACCACCGTGGGCGCTTAGCGACTATATCCACTTTTCGCGGCGAGGTGGCAAAGAAGCAGCGGGTTATCTCACAAAAGCCTTGTGGGCACAATTTAACGAAATGGAGAGCGCCGATAGCAGCGCGATAACATTAAAAAGGGAAGCATGGCAGAGTTACTAAAACAATTAACAGGACAGTCCGACTTATTTTTGTTTACGCACCTGGCTTTCTGGGTATTTTTCTCAGTGGTGCTGCTCTTCAACCTTATCCTGAAGGACAGGCGATCGCTACGCATCAGCTTTCTGCTGCTGGCCAGCCTTTTCTTTTATTACAAAACTGGCGGCTACTTTTTTAGTTTACTGCTGCTTTCTACTGTGCTTGATTTCAGCATTGGTCTGGCACTGGGAAAAACAGAGAGGACGCTAGCCCGTAAACTACTGGTGGCACTCAGCCTGCTCATTAACCTGTCGGTGCTAATCTATTTTAAATACACGCACTTCCTGGTCGATCTGGTGGCATCGTGGACCAACACCCCCTTAACGGCTCATGACTATCTGGCAGCCTTTGCCAACAAAGTACTGGGAACCTCCTTCTCAATTGCTGACATAACGCTCCCGGTGGGCATCTCGTTTTTTACTTTTCAAACCATCAGCTACACCATTGATGTTTACCGAAAAGAGGTGAAACCCCTGCGCAACATTATCGACTTTGGATTTTATGTATCTTTCTTCCCACAGCTAATAGCCGGCCCCATCGTTAGAGCTAAAACCTTTATCCCACAGATACACCGGCGACTGATACTATCCGAAAAATGGATATGGTGGGCCATCCTGCTCATTACAGGAGGCTTGTTTAAGAAGATGCTTATCTCGGATTTTATCTCCGTTAACTTTGTGGATCGCGTGTTTGAGCACCCCATTGCCTACTCTGGTTTTGAAGTACTTACGGCTGTTTACGCTTATGCCTTGCAAATCTATTGTGACTTCTCGGGCTATACCGATATTGCCCTGGGTATTGGCTTGTTATTGGGCTTTCGATTACCAAAAAACTTTAACCACCCCTACAAGGCAACTTCCATCAGCGATTTCTGGCGTCGCTGGCACATGAGTCTCTCGTCATGGCTTCGCGACTACCTTTACATTCCTTTGGGTGGCAGCCGCAAAGGCAAAATACGCATGTTCATCAACCTGATGCTTACCATGCTGATAGGGGGACTATGGCATGGGGCAGCCCTTAAATTTATAATATGGGGAGGTATGCACGGATTGGGGCTTATCATCAACCGCCTGTTGAATAATATCATCAGGGGTAAAAACAAACTGATTATGGGTATTGGGTGGTTGCTCACCTTTCATTTTGTTGTATTTACCTGGATAATATTCAGGGTTGACTCCATACGTAATGCCCAGATAATGCTTGATCGAATGATCCACTTCAAGAATTTTGGCCAGGTGAACGCTATCATCGGTTCCATGCCCTACATCTTCCTTTTGCTAATAACAGGGTTTATGATTCACTGGATGCCCGAAAAATTGCGCTTAGCCATTAAAATACGCTTTATCAAGAGTCCGTCATGGCTAAAAATAATATTGACAGCAACTACACTCTATATTATTTA
This sequence comes from Carboxylicivirga longa, assembly GCF_050589825.1. Classification (NCBI taxonomy): domain Bacteria; kingdom Pseudomonadati; phylum Bacteroidota; class Bacteroidia; order Marinilabiliales; family Marinilabiliaceae; genus Carboxylicivirga; species Carboxylicivirga longa. The sequence continues at coordinate 114,692 of NZ_JBNGOZ010000008.1, forward strand.
TGCCCTGCACCAAAGCACTCTGTTGCCATTTATCTATTTCCGTTTTTAACCGATTCCCTCGAACACTAACCAATTTAAAGTAAATATACCGGGGGCTATCAAAAGGAATTTGTTATGCTAAGGGTAAAACGGTATATTTAGCTAACAATAGAAGATACATGAAATACCGCCTATTAATACTCATACTTCTAATATGTCTCCTGCCCCATACAACTGTGGCACAACATTTCCATTTTAAGCAATATGCACTAGAGGAAGGCTTACCCCAATCGGAGGTAAACACCATGGCACAGGATCAATTTGGATATCTATGGCTGGGCACCAACGGAGGTGGGCTTTGCCGTTTCAATGGCAAAAATTTCGAAGTGTACACCAAAAAAGACGGACTCTTTGACAACCTGATACTGGGTATTTTTCACGATAAAAATTACAAGCTATGGATAGCCACCCCCAAGGGTATTCAATGTTATGACGGCTTGCGGTTCAATTCAGTATTAGCCTCTGATACCACCTGCTTTGTGGACAATGTAACATTTTGCGAAACACAGAATGGCACCATTTGGGGCATGGCACGCATGATTTCGGGAGAAAACCGCCTTTACAAAATTGAGAACAAGGTAGCCACCAACATGACGGAGGCGCTTAAAGAAAGCTTGCAAGGAAAAGGTTCTCTGCTTCGAATAGCTCCGCATGGAAGGAACGAATTACTGCTTTCTACTACTGAGCAATTGTTTGTGCTTAAGAAAGATCAGATAGTGGAATATGATAAAAGGCAAGTGGCACCCAACAAGAAAGGTCTTCGCCTCCCCCTTCTGCGTGATCGCAATAAAAATCTGTGGATCAGCTTTTTTGAAGATAATGGCACCAACTCGCTGATCATGCACACTGATGGCGAGGGCGACAACATTATACAATTGCCACAAAATATACGACAGGAAAGAATTATACGAGGCTATCAGGATCGGGAAGGCACCTACTGGTTTATCCTATACAACGCCGGGGTATTGAAATACAGCCCCAAAGAGGGCTGGCTCCATTTTAATAAAACCAACGGTCTGCCCATTAATACGGTGGGAAATATTTTGCAGGATGGTGAAGGCAACATATGGCTGGGCACACTGGGGGCCGGGCTCGTTCGCTACAGTGGTGACTTATTCGTGTCCCTCAGCCGCAATAATGGCCTTACTGACGATATTATTCGCGTTATCTATCAGGATAGCCGAGGCACCTATTACTTTGCCGATGGTGAAGGAGGGTTTTCGACCCTGAAAGAGGGCAATATAAAACGTTATCCGAAGCAGGAACTGGAGGACATGCGGGCGATACGTGCCTTTTATGAATTACCATCAGGCAAAATACTAATGGCCACCATTAATGGTTTGTGGGAGTTTAATGGCCATACGGTAAGCCCTGTCAACGAACGCTATGGCCTTGCGCATTCAGTGCCCATTAACGACATTGAGGTGCAGAAAGATACTTTTTTCTTTGCCTCATTTAACTACGGACTCATAAAAAGCCACCGAGGGCAGGCCATCTACTATGATAAGTCCAATGCCAATATGCAGGACAACAATATTTTAAGCCTTTTTGCTGATAGTAAACAGCGATTGTGGCTATCAACCGGTAGAGGTATTATACAATATAACAAAGGTGCCTTCACTCCCTTTCTTGAAGGAAAGGATATTCCGGCCGCCTATATCATACAGGCTGCAGAAGATAAAGCCGGCAATATATGGTTTGCCTCCTACACCGATGGACTTTTACGTTACGATGGTAGTCAGTGGCAGGTATTTGACACGAGCAAAGGGATGTCGGCCAATAATATTTACTCTGTGATAGCCGATGCTGAAGGAAATATCTTTGCCGGCGCTCAAAATGGAATTGATAAATTAAGCCTGTCATCGCGTGGCAAGCTAATCGACATCACTCACTACGACCGCTACGACGGCTTTATAGGCAGTGAAAACAATGGAGCTGCCAACTATCTGGATAAGAATGGACGCCTGTGGTTTGGCACCATCAAAGGTGCTATCCGTTACAATCCTATGGAGAAGCGTACCAACTTTTTGGCACCCCCCGTTTACATCCGCAATATCAAGTTGGCCTACACACAGGCCGACTGGTTGAGTGAAAACTATCAGGATAATTACAACGACCTCGTGCCCTGGTTTGGCATACCTGATCAACTGGAGCTTTCCAGCGCCAACAACACCATCTCCATTGGCTTTGATGCACTGTGTTACTCGGTGCCTGAAAAAATAAAATACCGCTGGCGCCTTGATCCCATCGAAGACGAGTGGGTTGAAGGCAATATAAACACTGTAACCTATCCCTCGCTTCCATCAGGCGACTACACCTTTCGGGTGATTGCTGCCAACAACAGTGGCATATGGAATGAGGAAGGTGCAAGCTTTCAGTTTAGTATACACCCAGAATGGTACCGCACTACCTCCTTCAGAGTATTGGTAATTATGCTAATCATTGGGCTTATCAGCAGTGTGGTAATCACCTGGCAACAACGCACCAAAGTGTTACGATTTGAATTAGAGACACTTATTGCCGCCAAAACAAAGGAAATAAACAAACAAAGAAAAGAGATACAAAACCAGAATGAACAGCTTAAGAACCAGCACCTGAAGATTGAGAAACAAGCGAAATCCATTAGTGATGCATTAAACGATTTGGAGCGCCTGACCGACATCGGTAAGATCCTTACCGCCAACTTATCGGCCGACAGCATCTTTAACCTCGTGTATAAAGCAGCAAGCGAAATGATGGATACCTATCTTTTTGGCATTGGGCTGTATGTGCAGGACACCAACACCCTGAATTTTAACAACGTAATACTGAACGGGGAGCGCATGCCATTCATTACTTTTCCACTGGATGATGTGGAGCGCTTATCTATTCACTGCCTCATAAAAAATAAGGAGATATACATCAATGATTTTGAGCACGAGTATAAAAACTACGTGCAGGAGATACGTCCGGTGCCTGGCGATATAAGCAGTCAGTCCATCATCTACATCCCACTGAAAGTCAGTGATGTGCCCTTTGGTGTAATCACCGTGCAGAGTGCCAGCAAAAAAGCCTACACAGCCTATCATCTCAACTTTTTGCGCAACATTAGCATATACACCAGTATTGCACTTGAAAATGCAAGGGCCTTCAGTAAGCTGGAAGAGCAACGCCTATCGCTGGAGGAGGTTAACAAAAATGCCTTTGAACAGAATCAGCTCATCCTGAAACAACAGGCCGATGTAGATCGGCTCAACAAGGAAAATGATCACCTCATCACCCTTTTCACCCAGGAGATGGAACGCCCCATCACTTCATCAGTCGGCCTCATTGGCAGCATCAAAAATGAAGATGACGTTGACGAGAAGGAAAAGGATGAGGCTCTGCAATATGTTTTTGATGCCTTGTGGCAAATGAAAGAAATGGTGAACCAGGTACGAGAGATCAAACGCCTTGAGAGTGGACCATTTGCCCTGAATAATACAACCTTCAATCTTTTGGCGCTCATGCGCGAAGTGGTGGCGCAACATACTGAACTTTTGGCAGAAAAAGAGATTGATATTGCCTGGCAGGCAGAGGATGAGCGCATCGTAAGCGATTACACACTACTGGAAAAAATTATTACGAACCTCTTGTCCAATGCTATCAAATTTTCGCCCATAAGCGCTACTATTACCTTAAGCCTTAAGCCTGAGACGGATCGTCTGATCATGAGCATTCGCGATGAGGGGCCTGGCATAGAGGAAGATGTACTCGCCAACTTATTTACCAAATACACAAAGGCGCAACATGGCTCCGGGCATCGAGCTCCCTCATCGGGTCTGGGGCTGTACATTGTAAAACGCTACCTGGATGCAATTGGCGGCTCTATAAGCTGCGACAGCACCCTTGGCCAAGGAACCACATTTAATGTTATACTGCCAAAGTAAAAATTGGCAGTGTTTTTGATAGGGTATTGGCCTAAACTTATTAACTATGTTTTCACCAGTTTTACTTTTAATTTTTGCGGTCTTTGCAGTCCTTAGCTTTGTGGTAAGCTCGCGACTGAAAAGCAAGTTCAAAGCGTATTCGCAGGTACCAATGAATTATGGTATGACCGGCAGGGAAGTGGCAGAGAAAATGCTACGACAGAATGGCTTAATGAACATTCAGATTAATTGTGTACAAGGGCAGTTAAGCGACCATTACAACCCTGGCAACCGGACGGTTAACCTTAGCCCCGATGTGTATAACGGACGCAGTGTGGCGGCGGCAGCCGTGGCGGCCCACGAAACAGGACACGCCATTCAGCATGCCAATAGTTATGCTTTTCTGGAGTTTAGATCGGCACTGGTTCCTTTACAAAATGTGAGTGCTAAAATTCTTAACTTCATGTTTATCGCGCTGTTTGTTGGTGCGATTGCCTTACCGGGTTTAATCAGCTATAATCTGGCACTGCAAATCATTATTGCCTGTTATGCCATCTTCACACTGTTTGCCTTTATAACGCTACCGGTGGAGATTGATGCAAGTCGACGCGCACTGGCTTGGCTCAATACAGCCGGTATTACTACACAAGATACACATGGCAAAGCCAAGGACGCGCTTAACTGGGCAGCCTACACCTACGTGGTGGCAGCCTTGTCATCGTTGGCAACACTAATGTATTATGTAATGCTATTTGTGGGTAACCGCGATTAAGGATAGGCATTCAGCGAACACAAACGAGTCAAAATAAAATATTCTTATCAACAGATAATGAATAGTAAATTTGACTCGTTTGTGTTACATAAAAACAAACCATCACTTAGCGATGGTAAAAATTATAATCTTTTAGGACAGTACGCAAAAAATCGCCGGCCGTTTGCGTTGGTTCCACATTCATCTTTCTGCTGACTACTTCCGTGGTTTTAACGACAAGTGGATCCGAAGCATCCCCATTTCGATTGGATCGAGCGCTTTCGACCCGATTCAGCACTTCCTTAATAGTAAGCACATCGCGCTCACTTAGCACAGCCACACTGGCATATTGCGGAATATAATCATCTTCCACTTCAACATAAGCCGTTGCCTGCAAGCCTACATTTGCTCCTACTTTAATTACGGTTGTTTTGGCCACAATATCGCCTATACGCTGCCCCTTGCCCCCGATAATAATTGTGAGCAAACCTACCAATGCCCCCCCTATGGGAAGATTAAAATCAACGATACGAAAAATCCAGCGCAGGAAACAATCAATAAAACGCAGCTCGCTCCCATCAATTTTAGTGGCTTTTATTTTCATCATCATCTTACCGAAACTTTGACCATTTAAAAAGGCTTCGCAAAGCAAATGATAGAACATCAGTGGCAGAAATAAGAGCGCAAGCCACCACGATTCAATACCCAATCCTACAATAAAAATAAGGATGATAGCCACCACGGCAAAGATTTGAATAAAGCCGTCGATGATATAGGCAAAAATACGATCGCCCACGCTGGCCAGCTGATACTCTATATTTACATTTTGCGTGGTTGAGATATTTAAATACTCCATAAATGCTCGAAGAATTGATTAGAATCCTGATGTAATCAGCCAAAAATAGCAAAATAAGTTTTTTATCTGCCGAAAAATTCATTTATTCGTAATGCTCATGCAGCTACCCCATGAAGGAGATTACGTTTATCAACCGCAACAAAACACGCTGGGAGACCTTTGAACAGCAACTGAGAAAACCCACACAAGTAAGGCCCGACAGCTTGGCTGATCAGTTTATTCAACTCACTGACGACCTTGCATACGCCCGTACCTTTTATCCGGGCAGTCACACACTGGCCTACCTGAATTCCTTGTCGCAAAAAACACATCAGGAGGTATATCGTAACAAAAGAGAGAAGGGTAGTCGCCTGCCCCGCTTTTTCAAAATCGAACTGCCGCTGGTATTGCACAGTGCCCGTCCCTATTTCCTTATTTCGCTACTTATTTTTATAGCTGCTTGGACTCTGGGTGTCGTCTCCGCACTTGACGATGCTGGCTTTGTAAGGGCCATACTGGGCGACAGCTATGTAAACATGACACTGGACAATATTGAGAGAGGCGATCCCATGGCTGTGTACGGACAAATGGGCGAATTACCCATGAGCTTTTACATCATTTTTAACAACGTAAATGTGTCATGGAACGTTTTTCTATACGGCTTTCTAACACCACTGGGGGCTGCCTATGGTCTGTTTCAGAATGGCGTTATGGTGGGTGCCTTCCAAGCCTTTTTCTACCAAAAAAATTTACTGGCCGTATCTACCTATGCAATCATGATACATGGCACGCTGGAGCTTTCGGCCATTGTTTTAGCGGGTGGCGCCGGCATTATGCTGGGCAGATACATGCTGTTTCCGGGTACTTATCCCCGCAAGGATGCCTTTATCTACGGCACCCTCAAGGGCGTGAAAGTAATGCTACCCGTTACCCTGCTATTCTTTACAGCGGGCATACTTGAAAGCTTCGTTACCCGCCATTACAACAGCATCAACCATTGGCTGAACATACTCATCATAGCAGCATCGCTGCTTATCATCATCGGATATTTTTTCGTATATCCCAGCATCGTTTATTCAAAATTTAAAAACAAATGACCCAACTCAAATTTGCACAACGACGAGATTTTAGTGGCGTAATTAATGCCGCCATGGAATTTTTTAAACAAGAAGGATTATTTTTCATCAAGGCCATGCTTACTTACACAGGCATACCTGTTATTGCCATGATAGCAAGTCTTGCCTACATGGTGCTGCAGTTTATCAACGGAGGTTTCGAAAGCATCACCAATTCACCCGACCCCATGGCCATCATCAACTTTTTCATTCCCCTATTCATTTTTCTGCTGCTGGCCATTGCGGTGCAAATTGTTATTGTGGGCGCCAGTTATGGTTATATGAAGGAGTATCACGAAAAGGGCGCGGGCAATTTTACTATTTCGGATGTGGGTCATCATATTACTCGTCGCTTCTTCCCTGTTATTGGCTATGGCATTGTCATCACCATACTGATGATGATCGGCTTTGCTTTTTTCATCCTACCGGGCATCTATCTTGCCATTACACTCAGTCTCATCTTTCCGGTTATGTTTATTGAGAATAAGGGCTTAGGTCAAAATCTGAGTCGCTGTTTCCAGCTGATTAAAAATAACTGGTGGATTACCTTTGCCATCCTATTAGTAGCCAGCCTTCTGGTCGGATTTGTCAGCAGTATTATCAGTGTTCCTCTTCAAATATATATGCAGCTAAAAATACCCACTCTAATTCAATCGGGCGATTGGGCGCAACTTAACGCTGCCTTTGTAATCACCTCCTATATTTTACTGCTTGTACTAAGCATCTATCTGAAGGCTTTTGTATATGTTGTAACCGGCATTCAGTATTTCAACCTCAGTGAAAAAGACAATGCATCCACACTACTGGATCGCATTAACGAGATTGGTACATCCGATGCAGAAGTAAAGCACGAATAAGAAGCCTTGTGAGCCCCATGAAGCACCTGATTATCATCCTATTTTTGACCATTAGCAGTCTGACACACGGACAACATACCGATGTGTCAGATACTGTAATACCCTGGGATAACACACAGGTTGATTACCGCTGCCCGGCACCGGATACCATGAGTAGTTACAAGGCACTAAGCGAATATAGCTATGAGCTAAACACCGACCTGCTCAACCTATGGCAGAAATTTCAGCGTTGGTTCTTCTCCATGCTGCGTCTCAGCAATGGTAAGCTCAACTTCATCGGGTGGCTTATTCTTGCGCTGGGCATGGCTGCGGTCGTTTTTATGGTTATCAAGCTACTGGGCATTCCCGTAAAGGGGCTCTTTATTTTTTCAAAAACAACCAAAGTCACTGACCTCAACTTTGGACTGGATAATGCCGGCTTTGAGGATGACAAGCTGGAGGACCTATTACAGGGTTTTGTGGAAGGGCGTGCCTTCAGAACCGCCACCCGAATATTATTTTTACTGTGTCTGCGCGAGCTGAGCCGTCAGAACCATATACAACGTTACGCCTATAAAACTGACCGAGAATACTATTACGAAATCGATAATGGTGTGGTCAAAACAGCATTTTTCAGTCTTATGCAACAGTATGAACGGATTTGGTATGGTAAGTTTAATATCGGTGAAGCAGCTTTTACTCACTTAAGAAAGGAGTTTAATCGCTTTTTTAAACTGATTAATCCTAAACATGATAGCCAATGAAAGGGCCTTCATACAATAAAATACTGCTATCGGCCACCCTTTTTGTGGTGGGGCTAATGGTGTTGATGATGGCCGCAGCCCCCCAACCCATCGACTGGTCGCTTAGCTTTTCAAAGCAGGACACGAAACCCTTTGGCAGTAAACTGCTCTACAGGCTGCTGCCTGAGCTGTTTAACTCCTCACCCATCACCACATCACACAGTGCGCTTGCCTCATTTTTCTCGGCTGAAACACCAACGGCAACCAACATCATCATCATCAACAATGAATTTGCACCCGATGCGGACGATATCATCCAAATAAATGAACTGCTTAAACAGCAGAATCATCTGTTTATGGCGGCATCCTCCATAGGCGATTCACTGCGCCAACAGCTCGGTATTGAGTACGAACAGCGCCACGGTATCACCTTAATGGGCGATTCAGTGAGTTTTAACCTGGCCAACAGAAAACTAAAAACCCACCTGGGCTATTGGTATAATAAAGGCATAAGCAATAACTACTTTACCCGTTATGATAGTACTCGCACAACGGTGCTGGGCTTCAACAACAGCGGAAAAACAAACTTTATTAAGATACAGCAGGGAGGTGGCCAGGTCTATTTAAACTTAAACCCACAGGCCTTTACCAATTTTAACCTGGTGCAGGGCGACAACTACGAGTATGCTTTTAAATGCCTGTCTTACCTACCCAATCAATCCACGGTATGGGACGAGCATTACAAATACAAATACGGAGCGGGTGCCCCTGCAAGTGAAGGGCAAGGATCGCTCCTCGGTTTTATTCTAGCACGCACACCCCTGCGACTGGCCTGGTACCTGTTGCTAATAGGTATTTTCATATTTCTCTTATTCCAGTCGGCACGCCGGCAACGCGCCATACCTGCCATTAAGATACCGGTAAACTCCACGGTAAATTTTATAGAAACCATTGGTCGCCTATACTTTAGTCGCAAAAACCACCTGGATATTGCCAGGAAACGATTCAGCTATCTGCTTGCCTATGTACGAAACCGCTATTACCTGAATACAACTGCGATCAACGATGAATTTTATCAACAGCTGGCCGATAAATCATCCGTCTCAGTCAGAACCATTAAACAGCTATTTGAACTTGGCCTAAATCTGGATCAACTACAACGCATCAGTGAAGAAGATCTTGAGCAATTTAACCGCCGCATAGAATATTTTTACGACCACTGTCAATAAAAAACAATAAATATGGATCAACAGACAAACCCTCCTTTTGAAAATCGTCTCCCCCTTGAGGATCTGAACAATGCAGCCTACCGCATTCGCAATGAGATTAACAAAGTAATTGTAGGGCAGGAAAAGGTACTGGACTTGCTGCTAACAGCCCTCATTGCCAATGGCCATGTACTTATAGAAGGGGTGCCCGGCGTTGCCAAAACCATGATGGCCAAGTTACTGGCCAAATCCGTATCCTCAGGTTTCTCTCGCATACAATTTACTCCTGACCTGATGCCCTCCGATGTGCTGGGAACCATGGTTTTTAACACCGGCAAATCAGCTTTTGAATTTAACAAAGGTCCCATATTCTCCAACCTGATACTAATTGACGAGGTAAACCGCGCTCCGGCAAAGACACAGGCCGCCCTTTTTGAGGTGATGGAAGAGCGACAAGTTACCATTGATGGCACCACCCGCCCTATGTCTCCGCCCTTTATTGTGATGGCCACCCAAAACCCTGTTGAACATGAGGGAACTTACCGCTTGCCCGAGGCACAGCTAGATCGTTTCCTGTTTAAGATCACCATTGATTATCCCAGCCTCGATGAGGAGGTATCCATCCTTTCCAATGCCCAGGACCGACAAGAACGTGATCCTTTAAGCTTGATCAATGCCGTGCTGAGTGCAGAAGAAATAACCGCCTACCAAGACCTGGCAGCGCGGGTAATCGTGGAAGATGATCTGCTGCGTTACATTGCACAAATTGTTGATAGAACACGCAATAACAACGCCCTGTTTTTGGGAGGCAGCCCACGCGCATCATTGTCTATACTCCATGCTGCCAAGGCCTACGCAGCCCTTGAAGGCCGGGATTTTGTAACGCCCGATGATATCAAGTTTGTGATAACCCCGGTGCTGAATCATCGACTCATCCTCACCCCTGAAAAGGAGATGGAAGGCGCTCAAGCAGAACTCATTATTCAACAAATTGTGGACTCTGTTGAAGTGCCCCGATAAGCATACAAACTATGGCTATCAGAATAAGAAATCACGTATACTTTACGCCCCTCTTTTACTATTTACTGGGTGCCTTAGTTTTTTTTCTGGCGCTGGGTCAGTTTGGAGAGTTTATTTTTCTGCTCAGCCTTATGGCGCTGGGACTGTTTGCTGTCTTGCTGGTAACTGAGTGCCTGCTTCTTTTTGCGAGGCCTAAGCACCTATTTACGGCTCATCGATTCCTCGATGAGCGATTTTCCAACGGACATGACAATAACATCAAACTTATATTCACCAACGATTTTCCTTTTCGTGTACATATTAAAGCCATTGATGAGTTGCCGGTGCAGTTTCAAAAACGTGACTTTAGCATAAAGAGGAGCCTAAGGAGGGGCGAAACAGCCAGGGTTAGCTACACAGTACGCCCACGCGAGCGAGGAGGATACTGGTTCGGCCACCTCAATGTATTCATCAAATCACCCCTGCAACTACTTGAACGACGATTGCGATACGGGCGTAACACAATGGTAAAGGTGTATCCTGCTTTTCAGGAGATGCGTCAGTTTGAGATGATGGCCATCTCTAACCGCCTGACAGAAATGGGCATTAAGAAGGTAAGACGCCTGGGGCATCAGATGGAGTTTGACCAGATACGCGAATACACCAAGGGAGATGACTACCGCACCATTAACTGGAAGGCGACAGCACGAAAGAGTCACTTGATGGTTAATCAATATCAGGATGAAAAGTCGCAGCAGGTAATTTCCCTGATTAACATGGGACGCACCATGCAAATGCCTTTTGAAGGCATGACGTTACTGGATTATGCCATTAATGCTTCACTGGTATTGTCTAAAATAGCCATGCTCAAACACGATAAAGCCGGCCTGATTACCTTCAATAATAAGGTAAGAAGCATAATTAACCCCCAGCGAAACAGCAAGCAGCTGCAGTTGATAATGGAAGCCTTGTATAAGCAGCGCACACAATTTGAGGAGCAAAGCATGGATGCCTTATACAGCGCTGTGCGCCGACAACTGCACCAGCGTAGCTTATTGGTGCTATTCTCCAATTACGAGAGCCTCAGTGCCGCACGCCGTCAGCTACCCACCCTAAAAAAGATGGCACGTGATCACCTGTTGGTAGTTGTATTTTTTGAAAATACGGAATTAACAAAACTGACCAATGAACGGGCAATGGATATTGAAGGCATCTATATTAAAACCATTGCCGAAAAAGTTGCCTACGATAAAAAGCGGATTATACTGGAATTTGAGCGCTATGGCATACATGCAGTGCTGACACCACCAAAGGACTTAACAGTGGAAACGCTCAATAAGTATCTGGCGCTGAAAGCACGGGGCTACATCTAAGGGATAGAGCCTATTTAAAATATTTGGAAAAAAGGTGTGTTCTACTACGTATGCAGCTCATTTAGTTTGTCGTATTAACGAAAGATTAACGATAAGCTAAGGTCGCCATAACGGGGTAGACACAGTGCTGAGTATCTTTGCCATATATTAACTTTTGACGAAAAAAGCTATGCAAATACTTAACTCAAGCCTTTCCTCTTTTTCTGATAAAATTGAGCTCGATGATGTGGTGAATCACGAATTAATTGCCTTGATGACGCAAAATCCTATCCATCCGGATGACTTCTACCTTACCGGTTATGAAACCATCAGCTTTAAAAGAACCCGTGAGTTTGCCCTTGAAACTGTATTATCCTCCGTGGTGCCATTGGACAAAGAGCTGCTGATTATTGCCAATAATTACGATGATTTGCACTTGCATAAATTATGTGAAAGCTATGAAGTAAGCAGCAACATTGTATCTTTACCCACGGCAGATGATGCCCTACAGGGACTTATCCATCAGTATCATCAACTGAATCTTTACTCGCATATTCTTATTTCGTGCGATGTAAACGATCCGGTGGAGAGGATGCAGCTCAGGCAAATAGCAAGCGCACTGCAAAAAACCACACTGCGCCTTATTGTACACTGCCGACGCAACCCCTTGAGGCTGCATGAGATCAATGAGCTAAACATTGCCTACATGGTGTTCAATGGCACAGGGCGGTATATCAGTTCTGTAGTGGTGGCCAATCGCAGTCAACTGGTACAAACCGAGGGCAGCTCAAGAAGCGATAAGATGGATTTGCATGAATACTGGCAAAAGACCTTACAACGACGACATGCCGCCATAAAACCCATGGACGTATAGGCTCATCACCTTTTATACAGGGTCTTAACCCTTACGTTCCAGGTTCTGATAGCGATAATGCAACTTGGTCTTTTCATCAGTAAACGGCCCATCTTCAGCTACTACTGTCCATTCATCTGCCGCTATTGTCGGAAAAAATACACTTGCCTCGGCAAAAGCATGATCAATGAGGGTCAAAAACAAAGCTTTGGTTTGTGGCAGCAAGGCGCGGTATATCTCACCACCTCCAATCACAAACACCTTCTCATCTTTTTCACAAAGGCCAAGAGCCGCCTCAGGGGTATTCACCACCACGGCACCGGGTGCCCGATAATTGTCCTGCCGTGTTATTACGATATTACGCCTGTTGGGCAAGGCTCCTTTAGGCAAGGCCTCATAGGTTTTGCGCCCCATTACTATAGTGTTACCGGTCGTCAGCGCCTTAAAACGCTTCAGATCAGCAGATATATAAGCCAACTGATCATCACCTTTTCCAATGCCATTATTCTTGTCAATGGCCACAATCATTGATAGGGTCATGGTTTTTCTTTAATTATTAATAGTGAACAGATAATGCACCAACCTAAAGTAACTTTACACAGAGATGGCTCCTTTGATATGTGGATGCGCCTCATAGTTAATCAGCTCAAAGTCTTCATAAACAAAATCATCGATATCCTTTCGCGCAGGATTTAATTTGAATTGAGGCAATGCCTTGGGTGAGCGTGTCAGTTGAAGTTTCACCTGCTCAATATGATTAAGATAAATATGTGCATCACCGAGTGTGTGAACAAAAGTACCGGGCTTCAGACCACATACCTGCGCCATCATAAGGGTCAGAATAGCATAGGAGGCAATGTTAAAAGGCACACCCAGAAAAATATCGGCACTGCGCTGATACAGTTGACAGCTAAGCTTGCCATCGGCCACATAAAACTGAAACAGGATGTGGCAAGGCGGTAACTGCATTTCATCGATGGCGCCCACGTTCCAGGCACTCACAATATGACGGCGCGAATCGGGGTTTTGTTTAATATCATCAATCACCTGCTTAATCTGGTCGATGTGTCCTCCCTGATAGTCGGGCCACGAACGCCACTGATATCCATAGATTGGTCCCAGCTCACCATCGTCTTTGGCCCATTCATTCCAAATGCGTACGCCATTATCCTGCAAATACTTCACATTGGTGCTACCCTTTAAAAACCAAAGCAACTCATGAATAATGGATTTCAAATGCAGTTTCTTAGTGGTTAACAAGGGAAAACCCTCACTCAAATCGAAGCGCATCTGATGACCAAAAACGCTGATAGTTCCTGTTCCCGTGCGATCCTCCTTCTTTGTTCCTTCCTCTAAAACCCGTTCCAGTAAATCTAAATACTGCTTCATCGCTTTTATTTTTATAATATAAGCACGTATTAACTTACGTGCTATTCTATGTTATACTAATGATTGTCCGCTTTCTTCCATGCCTGGAATCACTCAATAAGTCAGAGTAATAATCCCCATACAATCAAGTCATTAACACTACATCATGTTAAAAATGAGCATAAAAATAGGGAAAATAAACGCATCAACCACACGGAGGCTGAATATCCTTTAAAAAATGATATTTAACTGCCTTCCCGGTCATCCACCATTTCCAAATCACGAAGCTGCTGCCCCCAGATCAATGGTAGTGAGGATTGGGTAATGGTCAGACAAATCAAGTTTCAGACGTCTGAAATTATAGGACTTGAATGCTTTGTCGTGAAATATAAAATCGATTCGAAACGAAGGCAAGGGACCGTTATAAGTACCACCTACGCCCCGGCCCGATTCTACAAATGCATCCTTTAAAGTACTTCGCATAATCCGATAGACATAAGAAACCGGCGTATCATTAAAATCACCGCAAACAATCGCAGGATAAGGGGAGTTAGCAATGTATCGACCAATCTTTTCCGCCTGCCGGGCCCGCTGATCAAAGGCTGTGCTCAGTTTGCTCCCAATGGCTTTGATCTTTTCGTTACGCTCTTCCTTGTTCTGAAAATTCAAACTATCCAGAAAATTCAACTGCTGTCGGCTGAACTTAATGGATTCCAAATGATTGTTAAAAATACGGATACGCTGTTGATTCACTTCCACATCGGTGTAGATGCTAAAATTATTGGAGTCCTGAAACTTCAGGCTATGCCGTTCCACAATGGGATACTTGCTAAAGGTTACGAGCCCATAGTTACGCTTATTGTTGTGGCCTGACCGGTATTCAATATGCCGGTGATGAAATTGACTAAGGCGGCGCAGAATGTAATGCTCACGATAGTCGCGACTTTGGGTTGTAGTAAAAAACTCCTGGAAACAAAGTATATCAGGATTCTCTTCACGTATCAAATCGAAAATCTTCTCATTGGTATTTTCCCCCTTCCACTCATAATAATCCAGCATGCGCACATTGAAAGTCATCACCTTTAAAGGCTGACTCATCTCTTCTATGGCTTTGTGCTGCCCTTTCCATTGAAAAGTATGCTGCCAATGCCCCCAGGTAATGATTATGGCCAATAACGGAATGAAAAACTGCCAGCGCCGTTTGATTAACCAGAATGCAAAAAGCAAAAAATTGATGACCCACAGCGGCGGAAAAACATAGCCCATAAGAGCCATCACCGAAATATGGGCAGGACTTATATAGGCTGTCAGCACCGACAGGAGCAACAGCCCCGTTGCTATCAGACTAATAATAGTTACTATTGATTTAAAGAATCTTCGTATCAAGCTTACCTATTTACTGGCGTCAAATAAAATTCTCTTCTCCTCTTTGCTGAGACTATCGTAGCCACTGGCTTTTATTTTTTCCAGAATCCGATCTACCTCCTTCTGCTTGGTGGCCTTACGGGCATTAAACTCCATATCGGTCATGGGCCGACGATGGGTGACCGTCATTTTAGAACGTGACTTAAACAAACCGGCCAAACGATCCATTACCCGATTAAATCCAATGGTTACATCGCGTCCGGCAGAAATACTGCCGCCATAGAAGTAGCCAAAAGCGGCTCCTCCCAAGTGCGTGATAATGCCACCTGTATTTTGTAGTTGCGGCATGCTTATCAAATCAAGCAGCAAGGCCGCCAGGGCAATGTATTTCAGGCGTACGCCACCAAAAAATAAAAGGTAAATCTTGTGTTCGGGGGCATAGCGGGCAATAGCAAACAGGATGGCCATCACCGAACCGGATGCACCCATTAATAAGGCATAAGGCACTTCACCCTGAAAGATGGGAATAAGATTATAGCTAACAATATAAAACAACACTCCGCTTAGGCCGCCAAGAAAATAGACACCCAGCAGCTGGCGAGGATTTAAAAACTCAAGAAAAATGCGGCCAAACCAATAGAGATAAAGCATGTTAAAAAGAATGTGCAAAAAATCGTAATGCACAAACATATACGTCAGTACCGTCCAGGGTTTCAATAGCAGACTGCCCAGATCGGCCGGGGCGGCTATCCAGTTTAGCAGCGGATAATCCATAAGACTCCCCGAACCACTCGAAAAGCTGAAGAAAACCTGTAACAGACGGATGGCAATAAAAACACCTATATTGATGTAAATCAACTTAGTAAGAGCACCACCCTGTCGGTACGATAATTTTATTTCATCCAGTATTCCCATATTATTGAGCTGATAGCTTCCAGCCAATAGGCATAAGCAATTTACATTAAAATAATCACATCTCACACAGAAACCCCATCCATCTCATCTGCTAAATCCCCTTTTTATCCCAATACTTTATCAGGATGAAACCAAATACCATACCGCCCAGGTGAGCCCAGTGCGCCACATTATCCATCGAGAAGTTAGCTACTCCCATAAACAACTCAGCCACTCCATATAGCATCACAAAATATTTCGCTTTGATGGGGATGGGCGGAAATAAAAGCATTAGCTCGGTATTGGGAAACAACATACCAAAGGCCAGCAAAATACCGAAAACAGCACCCGATGCTCCCACCATGGGAATATTCAGCACCAAATTGAAATGAGCCATATCGGGATTGGTGAAGTTCTTGAACTCACGCAAAGCCTGCGCTCCCTGTTCATACACGATGGCAATCTCCTGTTCATTAAGGACGGAGATCGCATTGTGGTAATCGATATACTTAAATGCCAGCTGAAGAACAGCAGCTCCAACTCCCGTAATTATGTAATAAACAATAAATTTCTTGGGGCCCCAATAGGTTTCCAATACGCGGCCGAACATAAATAAGGCAAACATATTAAAAAACAAATGCATGAAATCAGCATGCATAAACATGTAAGTACCGAACTGTGCGGGATTAAAATTTTCAGACAAGGGAAAATATAAGCCCAGAAAGCGTGTCAGATCCAGACCAAAAGTAGTTTTCACCACCCAGGTGGCCAGTAAAAACAGTCCGTTTATAATCAATAAGTTTTTTGTTACCGGCGGCAATCCTGCCAACGGTGATGGTCGATAGTTCATCGGCTCAATTTTAAAATTAAGACACTGATCAGGACAAGATCAGTGCCAATTCGTTTTCACACACTAAATAAACGCAAAAGCGGCAATCTTTGTTAAGCTCACCATCAACAATCTGTCATATTGACACCTTAGCTAAAGCGTTTATGCATCTCCTCCATGTCCATAATGGAAATAATAGGCTTACCCGACGGTGAAAAATTGGGCACCATGCAGGCAAAGAGCTGATCAAACAATTCGCTCATTTCCACAACTGTTAAAGCCTTGCCATAGGGCACGGCAGCACGTCGCGCCATAGAGGTGGCAATTTGCTCGGTTACTTCCTTTTGCAGATCCACCTCGCCGTCTCTAAAATCTGTAAGTATACCATCGATCAACTGCGCTGCCGACACATTATCCAGGCCGGCAGGTGTTGACAGTACCTGAAATTGTCCCTCACCGGACTTTTGCAACTCCAGCCCCAGCGTCATAAGGTCGGGCAATAATTCATCGACCATGGCCATCTCCTGCGGTCCAAAATTAAGCTCCTCGGGAAAGAGACTTTTCTGCGACAGAGAAGCACCACTTTGCAAGGTGCGTATGAAGCCTTCAAAAACGATGCGTTCATGCGCTCGTTTCTGATCAATCATCATCAGGCCAGACTTAACCGATGTTAATATGTATTTGTTCTTCAACTGAAAGAAACGACTGCTACTCACCGCAGCCTCATTTTGCGAAGATGACATGAAAGTTTGCTGTACCGGGGGCTGCTCAGGCGTCTCAATGGCGGCTGACTGATTTCCCATTTCGGCATTGGCCAATGCCGAAAAGTCGGGCAAAGCGTTATTGTCCTTGTCATCATATAGCTTCTCCCAATCGCCGGCCGAAGCCTTAGAGCGAAACGTAGCCGTGCCCCCTCCCGTATTAAATGAAGATGCCGTTTGTCGCTGCTCCTCCTCAAAAGGGTTGTAAAAAGGATTGACTTCCACACTGGGCTCCACAAGTGCATCCTTTCCGCCCGATACAGGAATATGGATCTGATCGGTTGTATCAAAGTCAATGGAAGGCATCAGGTTGTATTTACCCAAACTCTCACGAATGGCGGCACTGAGAATTTGCCAGATGGCACGCTCATCCTCAAATTTAACCTCTGTTTTAGTAGGGTGAATATTCACATCTACAATCTGCGGATCCACCTCCAGAAAAATGAAATAGGCTGGTATGGTGTCAGGCTGCAGAATATTACTATAAGCATCCATCACGGCACGGTGCAGGTATGGATGCTTCATAAAACGGTTGTTCACAAAGAAAAACTGATCGCCCATGGTTTTCTTAGCCGACTCGGGTTTTCCAATAAAACCGGTGATTTTCACCATCACAGCATCCGTATCTATGGGGATGAGGTTGCTGCCCATCTGCTTACCATTCATATTAACCACACGCTGCTTAATGTTACCGGCGGGTAGGCTGAACATGGGCACCTCATTATGCACCAGGGTAAGCGCTACTTGTGGATGAGCCAGTGCCACACGCTGAAACTCATTGATGATATGGCGTAGCTCGGTAGAGGTCTTTTTCAGAAAACGACGTCGCGCCGGAACGTTATAAAACAGATTTTTGATACAAAACTGACTGCCAACAGAACACTGAACGGGCTCCTGAGACTCCAGCTGCGAACCGGCAATATTGATTTGTACACCCAAATCCTCGTCGGCACGTCGTGTCTTAAGTTCCACCTGCGCAACAGCTGCAATAGAGGCCAGTGCCTCACCCCGAAAACCCATGGTACGCAGGGCAAATAAATCATTGGCTTCCCGTATTTTTGAGGTAGCATGGCGTTCAAAAGCCATGCGGGCATCCGTTTCGCTCATACCATAGCCGTTATCAATGATCTGAATCAGGCTTTTGCCGGCATCTTTGGTAATCACTTGAATATTGGTTGCTCCTGCATCAATCGCGTTCTCCATCAACTCTTTCACAACCGAGGCAGGCCGCTGTATCACCTCACCGGCAGCAATCTGGTTAGCCACCGAATCCGGCAATAACTGTATTATATTTGACATCTGTTATGTATCTTCTTTTTTTTGATTTATTGAATTTAGCAGGTAGGGCTTGATTTAGTATAGGGTACAATTCTTATTCGGCAAAAAAGGATTCCATCCAAATCATTCCTTCCTGAATAAGATACATACCGAGGATCATAAGCAGGATAAGGATGATTACCAAGCGTAGATTTGAGCGGCGTTTCTCGCTACGGTTTACTTCGTAGTGCGATTTCATGCGGCGACGCATTCCTCCCCGTATACGATCGGCGTAGCCCTCCTTGTCTTCATCGGTGAGTAATCCCAACTCCTCTTTAATACGACGCTCTCGCTCCTCCCGCTTTTCCTTCTGCTCATCGTAATAAATTGGATCGTGTTGAAAGACACGATGACGCGCAACTTTTGAAAATGTAAACTTCATCTTGCTTGTTTTTAATATCAGGATCAGATATCAATGATAACTATAAGCTATCTGGCATCCATTGCCTGATGGTTATGCAATAACAGGTTTGCATCCGTACCTATGCAAAGATAACAAGTAATCGCTAAATATTAAGCAGCGGAGGAATATAGGCATCAAAAACTAACATTAAATAGCTAGCCTGATGGACAATACTATTTACTAACAAAGACTGTGGAGAAAAACATGATAACTATTCCCCCAGTGGATTACCACAGTATTTACAGTAAGCAGCCTCATGATCGTGCCCTTCTTTATGACAGGTCGAACAGGCGCGCCTACTGCTGGGCCGCAGACTTTCCTTAACCAGCTCTCCGGTCACCAAACCGGTGGGAACAGCAATAATGGCATAACCTATAATCATTATGCAGCCAGCCACAAACTTACCCAAGGGCAACTCGGGGGCTATATCGCCATAACCTACTGTGGTGAGCGTTACAATGGCCCAGTAAATACTCTGCGGAATACTTTTAAAACCAGGGTTATGCTCATTCTCAATAATGTACATCACAGTACCCAGTATGGTTACTAGAATTAGCACCACAAACAGAAAGACTCCAATTTTACTGCGCGCAGTTACAAGGGCCGACCATAGGGCACTGGCCTCCTTCACGTAACGCGTGAGCTTAAGCACTCTGAAAATGCGTATCAGACGCAGGGCGCGCACTACGATAAGCATTTGTGTACCCCCAAAAAACAAGCCCAGGTAAGTGGGCAGGATAGCCAGTAAATCAATAATGCCAAAAAATGAAAAGATGTAACGACGAGGCTTCTTAACAATCCATATGCGCAACACGTACTCTACCGTAAATAAAAAAGTGACTACCCACTCAGCCAGAATCAGCCACCCGGTATAGTTGGGCAACACCTTGGTGTCGCTCTCAATCATAACGATCACAATACTGAATACAATCAATAGTATGAGGAAGAGATCGAAGTTTTTACCCGCCTTGGTATTAGAACCAAAGATGATGCGATATAAATTTGTTTTTAAGGAATCCATAGCGATATGCTTCTACATTCAAAGATAAAAACCTTTGCTTGAAAAAAAATTTTAAGTTTAGAAAAGCCATTGTACTTTTACGGTGTAAACAAGGAACATGACACGAGAAGATATCATCCGGGAATTTAGTGAGGCACAAGCTGTGCTGGAGCGTTTTATGAGCGATGACAGTAACTGGGACAAGATGCTTGCTGCTGGCAAACTAATGGCGGAAGCCATCGCACAGGGAGGCAAAGTCATTGCCTGTGGTAACGGGGGCTCCATGAGCGATGCCATGCACTTTGCCGAGGAGCTAACCGGCCGCTTCCGCAATAACCGCAGGGGTTTGGCAGCGGTAGCCATCTCCGACCCCACCCATATCACTTGTGTGGGTAATGACTATGGTTTCGATTATATTTTCTCGCGCTACGTGGAGGCAATGGGCAACAGCGGTGATGTGCTGCTGGCCATTAGCACAAGTGGCAACTCACCCAATGTACTGAACGCCGCCCGGGAGGCAAAGAAAAAAGGCATTAATGTAGTTGCACTAACCGGCAAATCGGGCGGTTCAATGGCCGACCTAGCCAACGTAGAACTGCGCGCACCCCACAATGGCTATTCCGACCGTATACAGGAAATTCACATCAAGATTATTCATGTGCTCATCCAATACATCGAAGCAGCCGTGCTGACAAAAGGCGAATAAGAATAACCTAAGACAGAAAAGTACAAAGGATCGAGATTTAAGTATCAAGATTCTATTGGCAGCTTGCTTAGTATCGCTCATCCAACAATGAACTAAACACCTGATGCACAACGCTAATAATTGATAACACTAGGCCGGATCCACGTCTATTTGAAACACGACGTAACGAAAGGCCTGCTGCGCCTGTAAGCTAAAAATCACCTCCCGCATTAAAGACTTAACCTTAGCCGGTGAGGCGCTCTTCTCCAGCTTCATCAATATCTTTTTGATATACAGATTCTGAATACGATTCACTACCGGTGCCTGAGGTCCCAGCACACGACTGCCGAAAACCACTCGCAGCTGATTAGCCAGCACCACAGCTGCTTTATTGGTCACTCCTTCACTCTTGTGCTTAATCGTAATGTTAATCAAACGAAAGAAGGGCGGATACTTAAATAGCTGCCGCTCCTCGAGCTGCGTAGCATAAAGGTTCTGAAAGTTATGGTTGATGACATCCATAATGACAGGGTGCTGCGGATTGGAGGTTTGTAAGATCACGAGTCCCCGCTTATTTTTTCGTCCCGCACGACCACTCACCTGTGTCATCAGCTGATAACTGCGCTCAAAAGCCCTGAAATCGGGATAGTTAAGCATATTATCGGCATTAAGAATACCCACCACACGTACATTATCAAAATCCAGCCCCTTGGATATCATCTGCGTACCAATAAGGATATGTATCTCACCCCGCTCAAACTTACCAATCATCTTGTCATAACCCGATTTGCTTCGCGTAGTATCCAGATCCATACGGGCCACCTTATAGTTGGGATAGAGAATACGCATCTCCTCTTCTATCTTCTCGGTGCCGAAGCCCCGTGTTTCAATGGCAGGACTATGACAGGCCGGACACACTGTTGGCAGTGGCATGCTGTGGTTACAATAGTGACACACCAGTTGGTTCAGATGCTTATGATAGGTCATGGACACATCGCAGTTGGTACATTTCACCACAAAGGCACACTGTCCGCACTCAATAAATGGACTAAAGCCCCGCCGGTTCTGAAATAAGATTACCTGCTCACTATTCTGCAGTGCCTCATCTATTTTTTCCAGCAGTAAGGGCGTAAAGTGCGAGTTCATCTGTTTCTTACGACGTGCTTCACGCACATCAACCGCCACAATCTCGGGCATCTGAATCCCCTCGTAGCGCTGCAATAGTTCCACCAGGGCATACTTCCCCTCACGGGCATTGTAATACGTTTCTATGGCCGGGGTAGCAGTACCAAGCAATACTTTGGCTCCAAATAACTTAGCCAGCACTATGGCGGCATCACGGGCATGGTAGCGAGGCGCCGGGTCAAACTGTTTATAAGTATTCTCATGCTCTTCATCTACAATGACCAAGCCCAGTTTATCGAAGGGCAGAAACACCGACGAACGAACGCCCACAATAAGCTGATAGTTCTTTTTCTGCAACAAGTTATGCCATACCTCAACACGCTCGGCATCGGCAAACTTACTGTGGTAAATGCCCATCTTATTGCCAAAATGCTTCTGCAAACGAGCCGTAATCTGGGTTGTCAAAGCTATCTCCGGCAAAAGATACAACACCTGCCTTCCCTGCCTCAACTGCTCCTCTATCAAATGAATATAAATTTCGGTTTTACCCCCTGAGGTAACACCATGCAGCAGCGTTACATCATGCGTTTCAAAGGCACTCTTTATGGCTGCATACGCCGTTTGCTGCACCTCACTGAGTGCATTTACCGTATGCACTTTAGTTTCCTGCAAATCCAGCCGGTCCACGTTCTTCTCCTGCTCCTGCAAAATATTTTTGCTGCATAACTCTTTCAAGGCTGCCGCACTGGCATTGGCTTTTTTGAGCAACTCGGCCTTGCCCACAGTTTTATGGGTGATGGCAGCCGTTAATCCGCCCAGCATCGACAGCAGCGTCATCAAAAGTTCCTGCTGCTTAGGTGCCCGGCTCAACTGATCAAACACATCCTGCAAGGCAGCTTCGGAGTGACAGGAAGGGTGCAAAGCAATAACCTTCTCTGTTTTGGCCTTGTAACTCTCCTTCAGTCGCTCATTCACAAACACGGCATTACACTCAAGGAGTCGTTTGATCACTGGCAGGCTATTTTTAAGGCCACTCAACTGATTCAGATCATTGATGGAACAAACCTTTTTAGCGGCAATAATATCGAGCACCATGCCGGCTCGCTCATCCAATGGGGCATCGGCAACAAAGTCAGCATTATAAATAATACGGGTCTCACTCTCCATCTTCAACCCTGATGGTAATGCCGCCTTATACACCTCGCCCAGCGTACACTGATAATATTCGGCAATCCAGCTCCAGAATTTCAGCTGATAGGAATTTACTACGGGCGCTTCATCAAGCACAGAAATGATATCTTTAGTAGCATATTCGTCGGGCTTATTATAGTGCAGGGAAAACACAATGCCCGAATACACTTTTTTCTTTCCAAAAGGAATGGCTACACGCATACCAGGCACCACAAACGACCTTAGCTCTGCAGGCACGGCATAGGTGAACAGGCGCGGTAAAGGCACCGGCAAAATAATATCGGCAAAAAGGGCTTTGTTACTCATCCGTATAATTTGAAGGCCTAAAGATAGCTAATCCTTTGTGAGTTTTTAAGCATAAAACAGCCACGATCAACCCTCGTTTGAAAACTACTTACTACTTTTACACAAAGCAAAAAACATCACGCAAAATCAAAATACCACGCGTAATTTTTTGCACAGAAAATTATTACTGTCCTATGAAACTGCGCACACTCATTGATAATAAGCAAAGTAAAAAACAGCTAAAATGTGAGCACGGCCTTTCCTTCCTCCTGGAAACCGACGAACATATCATTCTGTTTGATGTAGGGCAATCTGATAAATTCATCAGCAACGCCCAAAAAATGGGTGTTGATCTGACAAAGGTGGATACGGTAGTGCTCAGCCATGGTCATTACGACCACACCGGCGGTCTCCCGCATTTCTTGCGTATCAATAAGAAGGCCAGAGTACTCATTCATCGGTCTGCTTTTAAAGAACGTTTTTCCCGGTCGGAAGTCATGATTAAGGAAAATGGCATTCCCTGGCGCAAAGAGATGGATACGTTCAAAGATCGTTTGCAGCTTATTAATGAAGATACCCAACTTGCACCGGGCATTCGTCTCCTAACGAATATTGAAGCTGTAGACGGCCACGAAGTCAGTAATCAACGCCTAGTGGTTAAGAAAGATTCAGACTACGTGCCCGATGATTTTGAAGATGAGATTATCCTTGTGGCACAGCAGTCAGATGAAACAATCGTGCTGTGTGGATGCGCCCACAACGGCATTGTCAATATACTTAGCACCGTTAGTAAGCGTCTCAACTGCCACAAATTTCGATGTGTAGCCGGCGGCCTTCACCTCAAAGGTCAAAACACTGACAGCATCAAACATGTGCTGCAAGGCATCACTGATTTTAAGGTAGAACAATGGGCGTTGAACCACTGCACCGGCGATAAGGCCTTTGAACTGTTTGAAAACACACAAAGTGGCACCGTTACCTATTGTGGCAGCGGTTACTCGCTGAAATTATAAAGGCTGCCAATCATCCTTAGCACAAAAACTTAGCGTAGCTATACTATCCTGCTAATTATTTTTTACTTAACTTCCGTATAAAATAAATTAGCATGCTCGTAAAAACCTTTGGTTCTGCCGTTAGTGGCATTGATGCCTACACCATCACAATGGAGGTAAACATCTCCAAAGGCATCCGTTTCTTTTTGGTTGGACTGCCCGATAATGCAGTGAAAGAAAGTCAGCAACGCATTGACTCAGCCATAAAAGTATGTGGTTATAAATGGCCCGGCCACAAAATCGTTATCAATATGGCACCCGCCGACATCCGCAAAGAGGGTGCGGCCTATGATTTACCCTTGGCCATAGGCGTGCTGGCGGCCTCATCGCAGATAAGCTCACACAAACTTGGTGACTACCTGATTATGGGTGAGTTATCGCTCGATGGCAGTTTGCAAGCTATCAAAGGAGTTTTACCCATGGCGTTGCGCGCCAAAGAAGAAGGTTTTAAAGGCTGCCTCTTACCCCTTGAGAATGCACGCGAGGCAGCGGTGGTGAACGACATCGCCATCTATGGCTTTAAAAATATACGCGAAGTGATTCATTTCCTGGAGAATGACGATGTAGCAGATCCGGTAGCCGTCAACACAGAGGAAGAGTTTGAAAAAGGCACCGAAGCGGTAGATTTTGATTTCTCCGATGTGAAAGGGCAGGAGAGCGTGAAGCGATCGCTGGAGATAGCGGCTGCCGGTGGTCATAACCTGATTATGATAGGCCCTCCGGGTGCCGGTAAGTCAATGCTGGCCAAGCGGCTGGCAAGCATACTACCACCCCTTACGCTGGACGAAGCACTGGAGACGACGAAAATTCATTCGGTAGCCGGTAAAACAGGAAATAATACGGCGCTGATCACCCAACGCCCTTTCCGCAGTCCGCACCACACCATTAGTGATGTAGCCTTGGTGGGTGGCGGCTCCTTTCCTCAACCTGGCGAAATTTCGTTGGCACACAACGGCGTTTTGTTTCTCGATGAACTACCCGAGTTTAAACGCACAGTGCTGGAAGTAATGCGGCAACCGCTGGAAGATAGACGGATCAGTATTGCCCGCGCACGCTTCAGCATTGACTACCCAGCCAGCTTCATGCTGGTGAGCTCCATGAATCCATGTCCTTGCGGCTATTTTAACCACCCGGATAAAAAATGTGTATGCAGCCCCGGCGTTGTGCAAAAATACCTGAGTAAGATATCGGGTCCTCTTCTCGACCGTATTGATCTGCACATTGAGGTGGTACCCGTTCCTTTTAATAAGCTGGCCGAAGCGCCTCCCTCAGAGAGCAGTATAGCCGTGCGTGAACGGGTAATAAAAGCCCGTAAGATACAAAATGAACGCTTCGACACACAGGAAAACACTCATTGCAATGCCCAGATGAGTAGCCGCCTGCTGGCCAACTATGCCACACCCGACGAGGCCGGAATGAACATCTTAAAAACAGCTATGGAAAAGCTGGATCTATCGGCAAGAGCCTACGACCGAATTCTGAAAGTGGCCCGCACCATTGCCGACCTGGAAGCTAGCGAAACAGTACAAAGCCATCATGTAGCAGAGGCAGTACAGTACCGGAGCCTCGACCGATCCAATTGGGGTGCTTAATAACAGGTCGTCATAAACAAAATATTCTGTCGGAGAACCCATTTTTCTGCTCGGTTTTTTATTATTTCGCAAAAAAAGCTGATTGGTAAACAATACTATCACCCAGCTGTTTAAAAAAACATATTGAAAACTACTTAATACAAAAGCACATGACATCAAACAGCTTAATGGATCCAATAGGACGCTTAATGGGCTTACGCTATAAGTCGCACCCCTGGCATGGCGTTGATATTGGTGACGAAGCACCCGATATTCTAACCTGTTTTATTGAGGTGGTACCCACCGACACCATTAAATACGAAGTGGATAAGGTGAGTGGCTATCTACGCATCGACCGCCCACAGAAATACTCCAATGTGGTACCGGCACCCTATGGCTTTATCCCCCAAACCTACTGCGGTAAACTGGTTGGAAAATACTGCGCCGAGAAAGCAGGCAAAGAGGAAATAATAGGAGATGGCGACCCGCTGGATATCCTGGTGCTCACCGAGAAAGATATTCCGCACGGCGATGTGCTGGCACAGGCAATACCCATTGGTGGTTTCCGCATGCTGGATGGCAACGCCGCTGATGATAAAATTATTTCGGTGCTGAAAAATGATGTGGTGTATGGTAAATATACAGATATTAATGAACTGCCCGAGATGGTGATCACACGACTTAAGCACTATTTCCTCACCTACAAAGACATGCCAGGATTAAGCAACGACTCGGAGATAACCCATGTATACAATGCCGACGAGGCCAAGGAGATCATTAAGATATCCATTGAGGATTATGAAAATCGCTTCGAAGGACTGCGAAAAGCGCTATCTACTTATTAAACAAGAGCTGAATGATATGTTCATTGTCCTTATGCTTGTAACTGATGGCAATGTCCGATATATCGCAGATACGCTTAACGATGGAAAGGCCGATACCCAGTGATTGTGGGTGTTGGCTACTCTTTCGAAAGCGGCTAAACATCTTCTCGGGTGCATGCTTCAGCGTCACTCCGCTATTGCTGATGCGCAACTGATACTCCTCAATAACGATGTGGATATATCCTCCTTGCACATTATGACGAATGGCATTCTTCAACAGATTCTGAATCAAGGTGTGTGCCAGCGAAGTATTCATCGTAACTTGCAGCCCCCCCTTTGATTCAACCTTTACTGCGAGCTGCTTGTCGGCAATGAGGACATCCAGGTTATTTAGCTCCTTTTGAACCAATGCAATAAAATCAAGCTCTTCGGCCTCGGAAAACACCCGATTATCAAGTTTTGCCAGAAAGATAAGCGCCTGATTAATTTTGGATAGGCGATTGGTGGTTTCAATAAGTCCGGCCAGGTTCTTCACCTGCTCCTCATGCAGGTTATCGGCCTGTATCAGTTCATCGAGCCGGGCATTGATAATAGCCAGCGGTGTTTGCAACTCGTGCGAGGTATTCTCGGTGTATTCTTTCAGGCGTTCATAATCTTCCTTTATCTTTCGCTCCATGGCATTAAACACCTCATTAAGCTGCTCAAACTCATCTATATCAGAAGTCATTAAATCCAGTCGATTATCTTTATTCACATCAAAACTTCGCAGCTTGCTTATGGTATCGTAAAATACGCTAAGTGAATATTTGATGGAGGCCCTATTGACTAAATAGAGAATCAAAAAGAAGATTACAGGAAAAACGGCCAGCATAAGGGTGAACTTCATCACCATAAGATCGGAAGGAGCCGTCGATCGAATGACCGTATATTGGACTGTTTGCCCATTATTGATGGGCCTGCGATAACGCAACATACGGTAAAACTCATAATTACTATCCGCCCCATATTGCATCACTGTGTCGGTGAAGGCATATTGCTTTGTATCAAGCCTCAAGTTCAAGGTATCCACGTGCACATCGGCATAACTTAAGCCCGCCCCACCATTGGCCTCAACCATCTGCTGTGCCTCCAGCAACTCGTTGTTAAACATCTTATTAACCGCATAACGAATAAAATAATACCCCCCCAGGCTACCTATGAAAAAGAAAAATATGCTGGCAGAAATAAAGTTAAGACCCGTTTTGGTTAGTAGTTTCATAATGTGGCAGCTTATGGTTTTGTAGTGTTAAGGCGCGTCGGTAAACTTATAACCTACACCATATACATTCTTAATATAATCGGCACACCCGCTTTTAATTAATTTCTTACGCAGATTTTTAATATGCGAATAGATCAGATCATCGGTAAAGCCATAATCCATAAAATCTTTGGACATGTGCTCACCAATACCCGTTTTCGTAAGCACACGGTTTTTATTGGCAATGAAATACACCAGCAGATCATACTCCTTCTTGGTTAGGTCAATAACCCGCCCTTTTACTTTCACCAGGAGTTGACCAGGACTTATCTCCAACTCATTAAACACAATGTTCTCTTCCCCATTGAAATGGACGCGGCGCACCAGCGACTTTAGACGAGCGTTGAGCTCTGCCATCTGAAAAGGCTTGGTCAGATAATCGTCGGCACCCAGCTCAAGACCTTCTATTTTATGCTCCAGGCTGTTGCGCGCTGACAGAATGATAATGCCTGTCAGCATATTATTCTGCTTCACCTTTTTCACCACCTCCAGTCCATTACCATCCGGCAAGTTTAAATCCAACACAATAATATCGAATAAGTTATCTATCCGATGCAGCGCATCGCTCAGTGTAGGCGCTAGCTCACAGCTATGGCCTTGCGAACTGATAAACTGCTGTATACTTTGTGCCAATTGAGGCTCGTCTTCTACTACGAGTATCTTCATAATTTTATCGAATGGTTACTGCTATCGATCCGTATCTTTTACAAAACATACCTCACCACGTTCATAAGCATAGAGGTTAAGATCATGGCACAGGCAATTCCAAAATACAGGAAATTCTTCTTAAAAATAAGGCGGGGCGTATGATTGTTTTTGGCAAAGAGCCATCCAATGTGACTTATCACCAGGGTAAACACCATTAGAATAAAATGCTCGACTGCCCAAAATCGTCCCTTCACCATTTGGTCTTGATACATATTGACCTGGCCGCTACCAAATTCAAGCATATATAAAATAAACAGAATAGTACCTAAAACAAACTGTCCATACAGCAGGATGGTGGCCACTAAGGGAAGTCTCACCTCCGCTTTGGTTAGCGGCATTCCTCGATACAATCCCAGAATAGCACGCACCAGTATTATCCCAGTAATAATGGCGGCGATCACACTGGCCACAATATGCACAATCAATATCAGCTCTCGCATGAGGTTATTTCTTTGGCAATATGCGTGGCTTGCTTAATGCGGTCGGCCATGCCAATGCCATCGCGCAGATTACCGGCTATGATGAGTCCGGGATACTCTTTTTGCACCCTATCGATGGCGGCAAAGCGCTCACCCGAATTCACTTCATATTGTGGGATAGCATGTGCATAACGCTTTATCTTTACCAGTGTAGGCTTAAAAGTAGGCAGTTCCATCAACTCAGAAAATTCCTGCTCCAGCACTTTCATAATGGCAGCATCATCCAGCTCGCAAAATGACTCGTTGCGCACACCGCCCATAAAAATTGTCAACAGTGCACCGCCGTCAGGTGCCCTATCACGGAAAAGCGATGACATAAACAAAACACCCAACATATTACGCCCTTCCTTGTGTGGAATTAAGCCACCAAAACCATCGAGGGGTCGCCCGTTCCAGGCATCAAAGCCCAGCGAAACTTCCACTACACGTGCGTATTTAAGGTTTGTCAAAGCCTTCATGTTGGCAGGTGCTATAAAGGGCAGCGTACTCTCCAATCCCACTGCGCCAAAAGTGGTGATAACACGGTCAGCATGAATCGAATATTGCTGACCTTCCTCCTGATATTCAACAAAAAAACCCTCGGCAGAAGGTTGAATACGCACCCCATCCACGCCAAAAGAAAAATGCTCTTTACCGGCACTTTCCAACAAAGCCTTGGTGAGGCCGCTTAGTCCTCCTTCAATGGAAAATACGGCACGATCCGTTCTTTTTTCAAGCTCCGTTTTAGGCTCTTTGGCTTTTTTGATGGAGCCTCCAATAAAACTGCCATACTTCTGCTCCAGATTATAAAGCTTAGGTAGTGCATGGCGGGTCACCAGGCGGGCGGGATCACCGGCATAGATACCTAGTATAAACGGGTCGATGGCATAATCCAGGAAGCTTTTACCCATGCGGCGTAACACCAATTGTTCCAGTGTTTCATCGGGATTCGTACCTTTTTTTCGAAAGGGCTCAGCCAATATGCGAAACTTATCTTTTAGGCTAAACAATGGCGTGGCAATGGCCGACAAGGGCCCTTGTGGCAGAGCATGCCACCGTCCTTTTTTTAACACGTAACGCACCTTCACCAGATCGTTGCCCTTCTCTACTTTAATGGCCTCACCCAAATCGTCGAATAAAGCCACCACCTCGGGGTGCGACACAATGCCCGAGTTTGGACCCGACTCACACACAAAACCTTTCTCACACTGCGTATTGATAACACCGCCGGCTCGTGGACGAGTCTCCAGTACCTTAAAGTCAACCCCCTTCTTATTGAGTAAATGGGCCAGTGTGAGGCCGGTAACACCGGCACCCAATATCACCACCGGATAATGCTTATCCTTCATCAACTACACGTTTTAATGTTTCAATAAACAAGGGGTGCGCCACCGGTATCTCTACCCGGGAGATGTGCTTCACCCGCTTATCTTCCTTATAAATATCTACTAATTTAATATTCAAATCATACACTGTCTCCAGACATTCTGTAGTAAAGCTGAGTGGGATGAGTACAATGTTCTTTTCCCCGTCAGCCACCAGTTTCTCCAGATGATCATCGGTATCAGGCCCTACCCATTTAACAGGCCCCACCCGCGACTGAAAGGCCACATCATAACGACGCTGCATCAGATCGGCCAGCCGCTTGGCCATGTGCTTCACGGTATCGGGATATTTATCTCCTCGCTTCACCCCATACAGCGGAATGGCATGGGCTGTGAACAACAGTAAGGGATCCTTAAGGCCTTCGCGGGCAATATGCTCTTCGACCAAGGTTTTCCAATACTTCAAAAAAGTAGGGTGAACGCTATAATCACATATCTCACGAATGCTCATGCCATTGAGGTGCTTGGCCGCCTTCTTCACATCGGTAAAAACAGAAGTGGTAGTAGTATCGCTCGCCTGTGGATACATGGTCAGCACATCCACCTCATCAATGCCATCATCGCACATCTTCTGAAGCACGTCGGCTATAAAAGGTGGCGTATAGGAATAGGCCGTGTATACAGGATGATCGGAGAGGGCTGCCAGGGCCTTACCCGTTGCTTCGGTATGCTTAATAATCGGTGTACCGCCAATGAGCTGATACTTCTTCCAAGATGATGGATGCCGCTTACGGGCAATCATAGTAGCTACAAATTGACGCAGCCCGTATGGTAACGGTAAAATATATTTGTCGCTAAACATATTTTTAAGAAACAGGCGCATCTCACTTAACGATTGCGGACCGCCCATATTAACCAATAATATCCCCTTCATATAAGAATGTGCGATTTAGTTATGCTTTTCTATCACAATAAGAAACAACAAGATAAGCAGAATGGTTGAAAAAACAAGTGAGCACAAAGTCTCAATTTAGGCAATACAGTTTACCGATATCATTGACATGAAGCCTACTGCACAGATGAAAGACAAACACTTTGCACAATATTGTTACACTGTTTTCGAGTATTGTCCTTTCCCCTTTTTAAGAGCCGGATCGAAAGCCATGGCGATATTGCGGATGACATAACGCCCCTGCCCTACTACCGTAAAAGTATCTTCGCCAACAAGCAAGAGCTCATCATCAATAAAAGCCTGCACCTTTTCGGTGGCAAAACCCACTGCCTCGTAAACAGCATCTACTGTCACATCAAAATCGTTTGCTATCTGCTTAAAATCAGCGAAGTAATTACACATTAGTTCATTAATCACCTGGCGAACGATCTGTTCTTCCCGATTGAGGCGATAACCCCGCACAACGGCTCGTCCGTCCTTTTCCACCCGTTCCATATACTGCTTAATAGTCTTCTCATTCTGGCTGTAGGCATTAAACAGCTGACTGATACTAGAAGTACCAAAGCCATATACCTGCCCCGTGGTGGCACGGGTACAGTAACCTTGGAAATTACGGTGGAGTTTCTTCTCCTCCAGGGCAACGGCAAACTCATCGTCAGGACGCGCGAAATGATCCATCCCAATGGCCACATACCCAGCCTCTATGGCCATATTATAGGCATCCTCAAGCATAGATATCTTATCATCGGGCGAAGGCAGACCGTACTGCTCAAGCATACGTTGGCGCGTGATAACATGGGGTACGTGCGCATAAGAAAAAGTAACGAGGCGATCGGGCTTTGCCGCCAGCGCCTTAGCTACCGTAGCCCGAAAACTTTCACGGGTTTGAAAAGGCAGACCATAGACCAGGTCGAGATTAATACCCGAAAAACCAATCTTACGAAGGTAGGTAATCATCTCCTCCACAGGCACCTTGGCCGGACGACGATTGATGGCTGCCAACACTTCTTTCTTAAAATCCTGAATACCCAGGCTTATACGGTTAAAGCCCATGTCGCGCAACTGATCCACCATGCGAAAATCCAGGTAAGCAGGGCTGCACTCCATGGCCATCTCATAATCATCAGCAAAGGTAAAATTAGCTTTGATGGCATTGGTAACCTTGCGGATCAGATCGGGCGAGATGGCGTTGGGGGTGCCACCGCCCCAATGCACCTGTGTGAGCTTACGTGTGCGCGATATATCTTTAGATACCAGCTCAATCTCTTTTATTAATACCTCAACATACTTTTCAATAATGCTTTGTCCCATACCCGTGTAGGTGGTACATCCACAGAAAGTACACAGCTGCGGGCAGAAAGGAATGTGCACATAAACAGAAATATTCTCCGGCGTCTCATCATTTGATAGAATCACACTCTCCTTATAATTCTCGTTTCCATACCCCTCGTGAAAAAATGTAGCCGGCGGATAGCTTGTATAGCGTGGTCCGGCAATATTATATTTCTCCAATAGATTCCTATCAAATTGTAACATCTCTTTTAATGATTAATTGTTAGTGATTAATGATTAGTGCTCCGAAAAGTAAACAACAGTTAATGCGTTTTGCTCACTACACATTAACCACTCATCATTAATAATTACTTCCTTCCCCAATCAACTGACTTCACCCAGTCAATTACAAACTTCACATTTTCAACGGGCAGATCGGGCAGGATGCCATGTCCCAGGTTAAACACCCATTTCTGATTGTCCCGGCCAAAAGGCAGGTAAGTATCATTCAGCACCTTCTCAATCTCGGGCTGCGATGCATAAAGTAAACGCGGATCGAGATTCCCCTGCAAACCCACTTCAGGATCCACAATTTCGCGGGCATGTGCCAGGTTCATACGCCAGTCAATACCTACAAAGTCAGCCACTGATTTATCCACCTTTCGTATGCCATTACCCAGATCCTTTGGGAAATAAATGGTAGGCACACCCGCGTCGCGCACGGCATTCAATATTTTTTTAGAAGCCGGAAGAAAGAGCTCGAGATATAAATCTTCGGGCAGCAGACCTCCGTAGGTTTCAAACAGCTGAAAAGCCTGAACACCATGCTTTACTTGTGTAAGCGCATACTCGGTAGACACCTCGGCCAGTGCATCGATGATCTGCTGACTCTCCTTTCGGTTCTTATACAGAAACTCAATGGCATTCTTAAAAGTAATGTCGCGCACATTATCGCGAAACATAAAGCAGAACGTTGTCAACAAACCACCACAAAAGCCAATCAGCGGTTTCCCCTCAGGTCGTGTTTCAATAATTTTATCAATGGCTGCATACACATGATCCAGCTTACTCATGTCGCGCTTTAACTGTGCTACCGGATTGCTGAAAGTATGAAGCGGCGCACCAAATTCAGGGCCGGCATCAGTAAACTTAAGCGCCATACCCAGTGCTTCGGGCACCACCAGTATGTCGGAAAATAAAATAGCCGCATCAACGCCCAGATCGTGAGTAGGCATCCAGGTTACTTGGGCTGCCAGCTTAGGATCCTCCATCAGCTGCGAGAAGGTGTAATTCTCTTTTAGGGCACGATAGTTGGGTAATACGCGTCCTGCCTGTCGCATAAACCAGACAGGAGGCCGCTCGGTATTTTTACCGTGTATGGTATCAAGAAATAGGTTCTTCATAATTTAAGTGCTCAGTGCAGGGTGCCAAGTGCTTAGTACTCATTTAGTGAGCACAGGGCACTGAGCACCGGGCACAATTATTTAATTGCTTCTAATGCCTTTCTGTTAGCTTTAATCAGTTTCTCCAGATCTTTCTCGCTATGTGCCATGGAAATAAACAAACACTCATACTGTGATGGAGCAATGTACAAGCCCTCTTCCACCATTGTTTTAAAATAAGCGGCATACTTATCTGTATCCGCCGTCATGGCTTCCTCAAAAGTAGTTACTTGCTCTGCTTCGGTGAAGAATGCGGTCATCATGGATCCTACTCGGTTGAGTACTACCTTCACTCCTAATTCCTCGGCATTCAGCCGAAGACCGGCCTCCACAAAAGCGGCTTTCTTCTCCAAATCTTCATAAGCATCGGGCGTTTCATCCAGTTTTTTCAAGGCTGTTAAACCCGCTGCCATGGCCAATGGGTTACCCGACAGAGTACCAGCCTGATAAACAGGGCCCATCGGCGCCAGCATATCCATAATCTCCTTACGACCACCATAGGCACCCACGGGCAATCCACCGCCTATGATTTTACCCATTGTGGTAAGGTCGGGCATCACACCGAAATATTCCTGTGCGCCTCCTTTGGCCAGTCGAAAACCGGTGATGACCTCATCGAATATCAAGAGAGCACCATTGCGGCTGGTCAGCTCACGAAGTCCCTCCAGAAAGTCTTTGGACGGCGGCACAACACCCATATTGCCCGCAACAGGCTCAACGATAACGGCTGCTATCTGATCCGGATGATCCTGAAAGAGTTGACAAACCGACTCAATATTGTTATAATCGGCCGTCAGGGTATCCTTGGCTGTGCTTTTGGTAACACCGGGGCTATCGGGCAGTCCCAGAGTAATGGCACCAGAGCCGGCCTTGATCAGAAAGCTGTCGCCATGGCCGTGGTAACAGCCGGCAAACTTGATAATTAGCTCGCGACCGGTATACCCCCTCGCTAATCGTATAGCACTCATGGTAGCTTCAGTACCCGAATTAACCATGCGCACTTTTTCAACAGATGGCACCATCTTAACGATTTGGGCTGCCATTTCTGTTTCTATCTCGGTAGGTGCTCCATAACTGGTTCCATTGGCGGCTGCCTGCGTTACGGCATCCAGCACCTCATCATGTGCATGGCCCAGGATCAGTGGACCCCAGGAAGCCACAAAATCGGTGTATTCATTATTGTCAATATCCCAAAGGGTTGTTCCTTTGGCCTTTTTTACAAAAATTGGATCGATCCCCACGCTTTTAAAAGCCCGCACCGGAGAATTTACGCCTCCCGGAATCACTTCCTGAGCTTTTTGAAATGAGGCTTTGCTATTATTGTTATTCATTATCTTTAAGATGTGAGATTTAAGAAAAAAGAGGCTAGAGGCTAGTTTCTTTCTGTTACTTTTGTCCATTTAGAATATCGGCTGCCTCCAGGGCATGATAAGTAATGATAATATCAGCACCGGCACGCTTGATGGAAAGCAATACTTCCATCATTACCCGTTGCTCATCGATCCAGTCGTTGGCACCAGCCGCTTTTACCATGCTGAATTCACCACTTACATTATAGGCCGCGGTGGGCATCTCAAACTCATTTTTTGTGCGATAGATGATATCAAGGTAGCTTAAAGCGGGCTTGACCATCACTATGTCGGCTCCCTCTTCAATGTCAGCGGCAATCTCGCGCATAGCCTCATCGGAGTTGGCAGGATTCATTTGATAGGTGCTACGGTCACCAAATTGCGGAGCACTCTCAGCCGCCTCACGAAAGGGGCCATAGAAACCTGATGCATACTTGGCGGCGTAGGACATAATGGGCAACTTCTCATAACCTGACTCATCAAGTGCCGCACGAATACGTGCCACGCGTCCATCCATCATATCGCTGGGTGCAATCACATCAGCACCAGCTTCGGCCAAAGACACCGACTGCTGGGCCAGTGTTTTTAGTGTACTGTCATTGTCCACATCATTATCGATGATGGTACCGCAATGACCATGAGTAGTATATTCACAATTACACACATCGGCAATAATCAGCATATCATCAATAGCTTCTTTAATCGCACGAATGGCCTGCTGAACAATACCATTACTCTGACATGCAACATGTCCATGCTCATCCTTATGCTCCGGAATACCAAAGAGCAAAATACTTTTAACACCTTTGGATGCAGCCCTTTTACACTCCTCTACCAACACATCAACAGACATCTGATAGTTACCCGGCATCGAGCTGATGGGTTTCTTTACATTTTCACCGGGACACACAAACAGGGGATACACCAGATCATCTACACGCAAGTGTGTTTCTGTAACCATCTGGCGCACTATCTTATTATATCTTAAACGTCTTAATCGGGTATCAGGAAATGCCATATTAAATATTTTTATTAACGATATTGAGGTTTAACTGTTGTTTAATTTCATGCCACAAGCCCTCATAGGTCGATAAACGAGCCGTTACAACTGGAGTAACATTGCGCTTTCGCATAGCTTTAGTAGTAGCCGGACCAATGGAAGCATAACGCACCTCGCTATGGAGCAGGCCACTATAAACATCGCTGAAGCCATGGAAGCACGATGGACTGGTACACACAACCAGTAAAGGCTTTTGAGCATTGAGCCACGCCACGGTATCAGGATGCTGCTCGGTAGTAATAATGGTACGGTAAATGTTAAAGCGCTGAAAATGACACACCTCCTTAAGTCCTTCCGCCAAGGTATTTTCGGCCAGCTCACCCAAAAGTCCCAGCCATTTCTCACCTTTCCGTATATGCGCCTGCTGTAATTCTACTACAAGATCGGAGGCTGTACGGCCACCACACACCCACCATGGCTTAATGCCGTACTGCTCAAGCACATGCGCCGTCTTCTTTCCAATGCAGATAAAGCTTTTATCAAGCACATCGGCAGGTTTTACCTGCTGAAAGAAATACTCAACACCCCGCTTGCTAGTGAAAATAATACGACGGGCTTCGTACAGCTGCTGACGGCAGTCATCGTGAAGCACTAAGGGCTCGGTGTCAATCATGGGATCGCACAACACTTCTATTCCCTCATTCACCAAACCGTTAAACAGCAGATCATCTTTCCCCATAGGATGCGTCAATATCACCGATGTTGGTTGTGGCAGAGAAGTCATATCATTGTTTATTTAAGGTCCTTACTTTCTCCAGAATTTCGCGCCCGCCATCACGAGCCATCTGTTGTGCCAGTTTACGGCCAATGGATTCCGCATCGCAAGCGTTGCCACTCAGCTCATTTCTCATCTCGCAACTCCCATCCGGAAGGGCTACCAAGCCCAGCAAATGCAGATTATCACCCTCTATACGGGCATGCGCCCCTATGGGAATCTGGCACCCACCTTCCAGCTCATTAAGAAAGCTGCGCTCGGCAGTGATTTGGCGATGGGTGTTCTCACAATGCAGCTTGCTCATCAGAACCATAATATTCTCATCATTTTGGCGAACTTCCACTGCAATAGCTCCCTGGCCACAGGCAGACACAAAATAGTCCGCTTCAAAAAGATCGGTAATCACCTCATCGTAACCCAGTCGCTTGAGCCCGGCACCAGCCATGACCATGGCATCGCAATGTCCATCTTTCATTTTGCGCAGGCGGGTATCCACATTACCACGTATATCCACCACTTTAACGCGTGGATTGAGTCGATGCACCTGCGCCATACGTCGCAGGCTGGAAGTGGCAACAGCATGTTCTTCGCCCATCTCTTCCAGCATAAGACCCTCTTTACTCACCCAGGCATCGCGATATTCACCACGTTCCAAAACGGCACCCAACTGAGCTCCTTCGGGAAATACGGTGGGCAAATCTTTAAGGCTATGAACGCACATGTCCACCTCACCGCTGAACAGAGAATGCTCCAGCTCCTTGGTAAATAATCCTTTATCACCAATTTTCGACAGCGCCACATCCAATATTTTATCGCCTTTAGTGGCAATAATAACAATCTCAAAACTGCGATCAGGAAAGGCCTCCTGAAGCTTATCTTTCACCAGATTAGCCTGATAAAGCGCCAATTTACTGCCGCGGGTGCCTATTTTTACAGTGGGTGTGTTCATATCCTACTATGGCTTGTATAAAAAATACAGATGATATCATCTGTATTTCTTTCTATGCTTTAAAGTTAAAAAATTCTTGGAGTAATTTTACTTTTTCTGAGTCCCGTCCTTCATTGGTGACGGTTTTCATTTGCTTGATGAGCATACGCGTGAGTTTAGCACTCAGGTGCTCGCCGTATTCATTGATTTTTTGGGCCACCTCATCATCATCCTTCACCTTTTTATAATTCCTGGCCTCCAGGGTATTTACATCTTTTAGTGTATCGGTAATGGCGCTTATGGCTGAGCGCATACGGCGCACATTCAACCAGTCGTCAAACTCGGCCAGTACATCTTCAATAATGGCTTCGGCCTCCTTTAATTTTCCTTTTCGTTTTTCAAAATTCGCCTTCACCACATCTTCCAGATGATCAAGATCATAGAGAGTAACACCCTCAAGCTGACTTACGGCAGCCTCCACATTACGCGGACTGCATAAATCGAGTATCATCAGTGGTCGGCCGCCTCTTTTTTGCATGACTACACTCAGTGTTTCCTTGCTGAGCAGCACACGCGAAGAAGCTGTGGTATAAGTTACAATATCCACTACTTCCAGCTGTTCAAGGTAAGTATCGAAGGGAAAGGCAACGCCTTGCACACGGTCGGCCAGTTGTTCGGCCTTGCCCAAAGTACGGTTGGTTACCCAGTTATTCACACAGCCCTTTTTTGACAGGTTAAGTGCCACAATGGTACCTGTTTCGCCGGCACCTACCGTTAGGGCCTTTACATTGGGAAATTCACAAAGCTTATTAGCAGCTAACTCTACGGCTGCTGAACTAACCGACACGGCGCCCTTATTGAGGGCTGTCTGTGTGCGCACAGCCTTACCGGCCTCAAAGGCTTTGTGCACCATACGCGTAAGCTCCGGCCCTACCATAGCGGTATTATCGACCCATGAAAAAGCCTCTTTCAACTGCGACACAATCTGATATTCACCCAGAATTAAGGAGTCGAGCCCGGTGGCGACCCGAAACAAATGTCGCGCACAATCAATGCCCGTATGCGTATACAGGTATTTCCTAACACTCTCATCTTTTTTAAAATAGGCAATGTAAGCACTAATAATACGATCCACGTAATCATTAGCGGCATCATCCTTGCCAGGCTTGGCTTCGAAATATAGTTCGGTACGGTTACAAGTGCTTAATGCCATAATACCTTCCACCTCGCATTTACGATTCAGGTATTCGTATAATCCGGTAATTTCCTCACGGGTAATTACCAGTTGCTCGCGTATTTCCAGTAGTGCCGTTTGGTGACTTATGCCGATTAGACCAACCATATTTCAATTCTGAATTACTTGTTCGTTTGTTTTCGCTAAACCACACCTGCAGCTTGCTAACCAAAAGTAAAATTGAAATCTGTAGCAAATCTGAAGAAATGAACAAATTCGGCAATCTCTTACTTTTTTAGAATGGTTTTAGATAAGATAGCCCTTCGTAAGAGAATTATATTACACCATCAACATCCTACAACACTTAAGATCTTCCCCTAATCCATTAAAGTACCTGAGGCTTTTATGATACGCACAAAGCCATCCACCCCCAGCACATCGCCATCCACTACTATACTTGCCTGATTGTAGTACAACTCTCGCTGCATGAGGGTATTATGAATATAATCCTTTAAAGCAGCACCCGACATACCCATTATGAGCGGACGCACCTGACGCGCCTTGCTCAGACGATCTGCCAGGGTATCGACCGACAACTTAATATAAATACTCAGGCCGCAGGAATTAATAAGCTCCATATTATTGAAGTGACAAGGTGTGCCGCCGCCTGTGGCAATCACCACCTTCCCCTTCACACTTACCTCTCTCAAGATCTGCTGTTCAGCCTCACGAAAAGCCTCCTCGCCAAAATCAGCAAAATACTGCTTGATGCTACTTTGATAGCGATTCTCGAAATAATCATCCAAATCGATAAAATCCCAATGCAGTTCGGACTTAAGGCGCCTGCCCAGGGTGGACTTGCCACTACCCATAAAGCCAATGAGGAAAATGCGTTTTATCTCCATCCGGTTCTATTCAAAGAGAGACATCTGATTTTTATCATCTTCATCAGGCTGATCGCCCTCGTCATTCCCATCACCGCTCATTGGTTCATCCTTCACTGCGGGTTCCAGCTCGTGTATTTTTGACACCTGATAAGTTGTAAGACGTTTCCCTTTGGCCTTGTAACTCTTTACGCCAATAAATTCAGCCACCTCCACAATCAACTTCTCACGCAACTTATCGTCGCCGCCAAACTTCACCTCGAGACGCGGATAATCAACATGCATGATTTTAACCAAACGTGATTTTGGGTTATCACCAATGAACGACTGTCGCTTTGTAGCATTCTCAAACTGAAAGCGTTTTATATAGTAATAATCCTGATCGGCATCGAAATAAACGGCTGACCATACCACATCGCTACAGAATTTCTCAATGAGCAGAATATCATCATCATAATGATTGCTTAAGTCGAAGGAGGTGAGGTAATACTGTCCGTTACGGGTAACGACAAGCACTTGATCGCCGCCCTGAAATTCGCCCAAAAACTGACCGCGTCCATCAGCATTGAGTCGCAGGGTCTCATGCTCAAACCATATCTTACGTCCTCCCAATGTTGACTCACCCTTTTTCCTTAGCGAAATGGTTTTCACCTCATATTTAGTGAGAATATTTCCCATGGCAGCACGGCCTTTTATGGCCAGGTCTCCCATGTCCACATCAAACACCAGGTTGCGGATTCGTGCCTTAGGGCGCAATACTACTTTCAATATTTCGGACTCCCCATTGGGGTTAGCACTAAAATACATCAACTTAGAGCCCGGTGTTTCCTTGGTGATATGATACTCTTTATCACGCGTAACACCCGTAACGGCAAAGCGCTTCATATAGGTATTACCGGCCTTACCATCGCGATACACTGCGTTATAGATGGTGCGCTTATCATTCTTCTTAAACACAGCAATATGAATGATGTCCTTACCCACAAATGCCTTATCTGACACTTTGGTGACCAAATATTTACCATCCTTATAGAAGATGATAATGTCGTCAATATCAGAGCAGTCACACACATACTCATCCTTGCGAAGGGAAGTACCCACAAAACCATCCTCACGATTAATGTAGAGCTTTTCGTTTTTCACCACAACTTTGGATGCCTCAATATTGGCAAAGCTGCGTATCTCTGTCATCCGTGGATAACTCTTGCCAAACTGCTTTTTAATACGCTTGTAATAAGCTATAGCATAGGCAATAAGATTAGCCAAGTGATAGGCAATCTGCTCCATTTCCTCTTCGAGCGAGGCAATGTATTCATCTGCCTTTTTCGCATCAAACTTGGAGATACGAATCATTCTAATCTGTGTCAGCTTAATAATATCATCGCGTGTTACCTCCCGTCGCAGCAGGTTTTTAAAAGGTTCCAGCCCATGATCGATGGTTTGTACCACAGCTTCCATCGACTCACAGTCCTCCATACGCTGATATATCTTGTTCTCGATGAAGATACGCTCGAGCGAAGACATGTGCCAGGCCTCTTCCAACTCACCTTTGCGTATCTCCAGTTCGCGCTTAAGCAGTGTCACGGTGTTATCCGTATTCTCCTTAAGGATCTCGCTCACCCCCACAAAATAAGGTTTGTTATCCTGAATAACACAGGCATTGGGTGATATCGACACCTCGCAGTCGGTAAAGGCATACAAGGCATCAATCATTTTATCGGGTGATGATCCGGCTGGCAGGTAAATCATGATCTCCACATTCTCAGCCGTGTTATCATCAATTTTTTTAATCTTAATCTTCCCCTTTTCGTTGGCCTTAAGGATGGATTCGATCAGGGTAGTGGTGCTTTTACCGTAAGGAATATCTGAAATCATCAGGGTTTTACTATCCACTTTGGCAATCTTCGCCCTTACTTTCACAGCTCCTCCGCGCAACCCATCGTTATAACGCGATACATCAATCATACCACCCGTTGGAAAATCGGGGAATATCTCGAAGGGACGTTCTTCAAGATAAGCGATAGAAGCGTCTATCAGCTCATTAAAGTTATGGGGTAACAGCTTGGATGCCAATCCCACCGCAATTCCTTCTACGCCCTGAGCGAGCAGCAGCGGAAATTTCACCGGCAGGGTCACCGGCTCGTTGTTACGCCCATCGTAGCTAAGCTTCCACTCGGTAGTTTTGGGGTTAAAAACGACCTCCTGAGCGAACTTCGTTAGTCGGGCCTCGATGTAACGGGGTGCCGCTGCACTATCGCCCGTGTAAACATTACCCCAGTTTCCCTGGCAGTCGATTAGTAAGTCCTTTTGTCCCAACTGCACCAGGGCATCGCCAATGGAAGCATCGCCGTGGGGGTGAAACTGCATGGTGAAACCAATGATATTGGCCACCTTATTATAACGCCCATCATCCATGCGGCGCATGGCATGCAGAATACGGCGCTGTACTGGCTTTAAGCCATCGTTGATATGAGGCACCGCACGTTCCAGTATCACATAAGAAGCATAATCAAGGAACCACTCGCGGTACATGCCCGGCAGGTGACTCATTGATGCTGCGTCGGTGTCCCACACGTGCTGTTCGTCCTTAGGCTGATTTTCTGATGATGCCGAAGCATTATCCTCCGGAGTATTTGGATTGTTTGTATCGTCGAAACTCATTCTTCCTTAACTATTTATTCCTGGGTAACCAGGTCTTCTTCAATAACCAGATTATCGATAATAAAATTTTGGCGATCGGGCGTGTTCTTACCCATGTAAAAGGCCAGTAGATCTTTCACCGGCACATCTTTCTTCAAACGCACCTGCTCCAATCGTATATCCTTACCAATGAAATGCTTAAATTCGTCAGGCGATATCTCACCCAGTCCCTTAAAGCGTGTAATCTCAGGTTTCGGTCCGCACTTTTTAATGGCGGCTGTCTTTTCTTCATCCGAGTAACAATAAAAAGTCTTCTTTTTATTACGCACCCTGAACAAAGGTGTTTGCAATATGTAAAGATGTCCGTTTTTCACCAACTCAGGGAAAAACTGCAGGAAAAAGGTAAGCAACAACAAGCGGATGTGCATACCATCCACATCAGCATCGGTGGCTATAATCACATGATTGTAACGCAAGGTATCTAAACCGTCTTCTATATCAAGAGCCGCCTGTAAAAGATTGAACTCCTCATTCTCGTACACCACCTTACGTGTTAGCCCAAAACTATTCAGTGGCTTACCCTTTAAACTAAACACAGCCTGACTATTCACATTGCGGGCTTTTGTAATGGAACCACTGGCTGAGTCACCCTCGGTAATAAAAATAGAGCTATCGCTGTTTTGCTCTTTCTTAATATCGGTATAGTGAATACGACAGTCACGCAGCTTCTTATTATGAAGACTCACCTTCTTAGCACGCTCACGCGCTAGTTTTTTAATGCCTGAAATGGCCTTTCGCTCTTTCTCCGATTCAAGGATTTTCTTATTGAGTGCCTCGGCCGTTGCCGGATTCTTATGCAGAAAATTATCCAGGTGCTCGGTAACAAAGTCGAGGATGAAATTACGCACCGACGGGCCATCGGGCCCAATATCCTTTGATCCTAATTTAGTTTTGGTCTGCGATTCGAACACCGGCTCTTCCACCTTAATGCTTACCGCAGCGATAATGCCTGTACGAATATCGGACACATCAAAATTCTTATTATAGAAATCGCGTATAGTCTTTACATAAGCTTCGCGAAAAGCTACCAGATGAGTACCTCCCTGAGTGGTGTGCTGACCATTAACAAAGGTGTAATAATCCTCGCCATACTGATTACCGTGAGTGATAGCAATTTCCAAATCCTCTCCTTCGAGATGAATGATAGG
Organism: Carboxylicivirga longa; assembly: GCF_050589825.1. NCBI lineage: Bacteria > Pseudomonadati > Bacteroidota > Bacteroidia > Marinilabiliales > Marinilabiliaceae > Carboxylicivirga > Carboxylicivirga longa. The sequence goes on from NZ_JBNGOZ010000008.1 coordinate 159,392, forward strand.
ATAAAGTCCTTCGGCATCCATATTCTCGTTCAGCAGGTCGAGCAAACCATTCTTACTCTGAAAGGTTTTACCATTATAAATAATGGACAGCCCTTTGTTCAGGTAGGTATAATTACGAAGCAGCGTTTCAATATACTCATCCTGAAACAGATAATCTTCAAAGATGGTATTATCAGGCGTAAAGGCAATAAAGGTACCATTCTTCTCGTCTGAAGTCGTTAGCTCATGGTCGGTCACCACTTCGCCCTGGCTAAACTCCACCCGCTTGGTCTCCCCTTCGCGATAGGCCTGCACAGTAAACTCGGTACTAAGAGCATTAACCGCCTTAATACCTACTCCATTAAGTCCCACAGACTTTTTAAACGCCTTGGAGTCGTATTTAGCACCGGTATTCATTTTGGATGCTACATCAATCACTTTACCCAATGGAATGCCCCGCCCGTAGTCGCGGACGGTAACACGCCCTTCGTGCACGGTAACTTCAATCTTTTTACCATTGCCCATCATGAACTCATCAATGGAATTATCCATTACCTCTTTGAGTAAAACATAAATTCCATCGTCAGCAAAGGTACCATCTCCCAGTTTACCAATATACATCCCCGGACGACGACGGATGTGTTCCTTCCAGTCGAGGGTGCGGATAGCGTCTTCGGAATAGTTCTGTGTATTTTGACTACTCATACTTAAAAATCAACTAGTTAATATGGAAAAGTGAAGGTCCCCTTGTTGCGGAAAACCATCCAAATATAGTTAAAAGAAGATTTGTTTCGTAATTTCTTTTTCAATAATAATTAATCGAGCACCGACTAGAGTCGTACGTCCTCCCTGGGAATCAACCCCATCCGTGCCATTAAATAACTGGCATTATGACTCTGCGTGAGCCCCGTACGCAACTTATAATCAAAGCGAAGTTCGCCTGCAACAAATTGCACTTCGAAGCACCTGTTAAAAACCTGCCCTTGTGTTTGCGCGGCAAGCTGCCCGAGTTCCAAATCGTGGGTAGCTACCAAACCAGTACCGCCGTGCTTGAGCAAATGTTTTATCAGCGCCATGGAACCCTGATATTTATCCAGTGAGTTTGTGCCTTTTAATATTTCATCGAGAATAAAAAACAACGAGCCTTGCTCTTTCAAATATGCCAGTATCCTCTGAAGACGACTGAGCTCGGCAAAGAAATAAGACTCGTGCTTCAGCAAATTATCGGTGGCCCGCATATTGGTAATAAAAGGCTGTGACTTATAAGTAAACTCAAGAGCATCGACCACACAGCCATTACCTGCCAACACCAGGGACACACCCACCGTGCGCAAAAAAGTGCTTTTACCCGCCATATTTGCACCCGTAACCACGCACACCCGTTGCTTTTCATCAAAAGCAAAATCGTTTCGCACCCGCTCTGCACCAGGGATGAGGGGATGTCCTAACTGACGAGCTTGCAGGATAGTACTATCTGAAAACTTTGGAAATACATATTGCGGATGATTAAAAACGAAGGTCGCAAAACTATTCAAAGCCTCCATCTCATGCAGAGCATCCATCCACAGCTGCATGCGGCCACCATGCTTAGCATACCAACCTTGCAACTGCATGCACACCAATAAATCCCAAAGCAAAAACCCATTAAGCACCACACCAAGCAACATATTCAGGCGCTGATCGAAACGCTGAATTAACACACTGAGCCGAGCGGTTATCTCGCTAGCCGATTGTCCATCAGCGATTAAAGTATTCTTAAGGCCAAGAAGGTAAGGAGTCTCCATTTTGTTTTGCTCAACATAACGAATCAAGTGAGAATAGCGTTGTAGATAGCGTCCTAAAGAACTGACTGCTGAATGGGCCTTATTAATTTTTTTAATGGTAAGACCAACAACACCCAAACCACTAAAGAAAAGAACCAGCAACAAACTAGCCTTTAAAACGCCCGTAAGAATAAGAAATACAACCAGTATGGCAGTCAGCAGAAAGCCAAAAATAAGCACTCGCGTTCCCTTTGACAGAAAACTTAAATCGGGTTGCCGGGTTAAATCCAAGGGCTCATTCCTTTTGTTATCGGCAGCTGCCAAGGCTGCCAAAGCATAAAAATGCTGTCTGAACTCGCTTTTCTTTGCCAATTCACCCATAGCCGCCTGCCTCGCCTCTAACGCAGTGCGATTACATGAAATATGCTTGAGCTGATCAGCAAGACACTTTGCTCCTTGAGGAGTAACCGTGCGATTAATAAATTGAAAAAGAGAACCCTTGCCAAATAAATCAAGGTCGTGAGCATAGTCATGGTCATGCTCCATAAAAGCTGCGCCATCATCTGCCTCTATCCAGGTGCCGTCAATGCACGCTAATTCTTTTGCGATGAGTTCGCTGCGGTGCTTTACATACTCTCGTTGTTTCCGGATACGCCCGGCACGCCACACCAAGGCCATAAAAGCAATGAATAAGAGAGCAAAAGCAATAAAGAAGGTCAGCGACCAATAATGAAAAAACATGAAAGGCAGACTAAAGGCCGCCACAAAAAATACCAGGCGCAACCAGGCATTGACAACAAAACGCCGCTTCAGCGCCTGCTCTTTTACCTGCCAATGCCCCAGGCTTTGGGTATAAAACTGTTTGGTGTCATTTACGCGTTGGCCGCCATCAATTGCTCCCATATCATATCTTTCAGATCAGTAATGCCAATATTGGCCACCGAAGATATAAAAACATAGGGCAGATCGGGCAAGTCAGCTTTAATTTCCTCCATCAGCTCTTCATCCAGCATATCGCATTTTGAGATGGCCAACATACGACCCTTGTCGAGCAACTCAGGATTATACTGACGAAGCTCATTGAGTAATATTTGATATTCCTGCTTAATATTTTCGGCATCGGCCGGCACCAAAAACAATAGAATGGAGTTACGCTCGATATGACGCAGAAAACGGATGCCCAATCCCTTACCTTCGCTGGCACCCTCGATAATACCGGGTATATCAGCCATGGCAAAGGACTGATGGTCGCGATAAGCAACAATTCCCAGATTGGGCACCAAAGTGGTAAACGGATAATCAGCAATCTCTGGCTTGGCAGCAGACATAACCGACAAAAGGGTTGATTTACCGGCATTGGGAAAACCCACAAGCCCCACATCAGCTAATACCTTAAGCTCCAATATGGCAGCCATCTCAACAGCATCCTCTCCGGGCTGTGCATAGCGTGGAGTTTGATTGGTGGCCGACTTAAAGTTCCAGTTACCCAATCCGCCTCGTCCGCCTTTTACCAGAATGTGCTCCTGATCATGCTCGGTAATCTCGAAAAGTACCTCCCCGGTTTCAGCATCTTTGGCAATGGTACCCAAAGGCACTTCAATAATGCGATCTTCACCATCGGCACCGCTTGAACGCTGCTTGCTACCGTTGGCTCCATGACCTGCGTAGACATGGCGTTTATATTTTAAGTGTAACAAAGTCCAGGTATTGCGATTACCTCTGACAATGATATGCCCCCCTCGGCCACCATCACCTCCATCAGGACCCCCCATGGCCACAAACTTCTCGCGACGCAAATGCGTTGAGCCAGCGCCCCCTTTACCTGAGCGGCAGAATATTTTAACGTAATCAACAAAATTAGAACTCGCCATACCTACTTCTTTATAAACACAATAAGCCACGGCAAAAGAGTTATTACCGTGGCTCAAATATCGTTAAATATTATTACTTCAGCTCGTTTAGAACCTCTGAAATACGATCAAATATTTCGGTGACTTCACCAACCCCTTTGATAGGCTTATACAAACGCTTCTTGCGATAAAACTCTATCACCGGCAATGTTTGTGTTTCATACACAGAAAGGCGCTTTTTAATCGTCTCCGGATTATCATCAGAACGACCTTCTGTTTCAGCACGTTTCAGCAAACGATCCATCAACTCGGCCTCGTCTACCTCAAGGTTTAGAAGCACTGACACCTTAGTGCCATGATCCTTCATCATTTCCATTAAGGTTTCGGCCTGCGATACGGTACGTGGGTAGCCGTCGAATATAATACCCTTGCCCTGTGGCAACTTCTCCATAAAAGCATCGAGCATACCAATGATTACCTCATCGGGCACCAACTCACCCTTATCGATGTAGCTTTTCGCAATCACACCTTCGTGTGTATTGTTATGAATGGCTTGCCTTAGCAGATCACCCGTAGACACGTGAGCCAGGTTATACTTCTCGGCAATTAATTTACTTTGCGTACCCTTTCCCGATCCGGGTGCGCCAAATATGACAACATTGAGCATTTTCTTTACCCCTTAAAATGAAAAAATATATAGATGTTATTCTACTACTGTATAAATGTCTTTCAGATTTCTTCCAAATCCATCGTAATCCAAACCATAACCCACAATAAAATCGTTGGGTATGTCCATCCCTACATAATCGAGCTGCACATCACGCTTACAGGCATCCGGTTTAAACAACATGGTAGCTACCTTAACAGCCTCAGGTCCCATTTGCTTCACCTGCTCCACTGTATTTTGAATCGTTAGGCCTGTATCCACAATATCTTCGAGCAGCACCACAGTACGTCCACTAATGTCCTCATTTAAACCGATCAACTGTTTTACATTACCGGTAGACCCTGTGCCATCGTAAGACGATAGTTTCACAAAGCTTATTTGACAGGGAAAGGTAAGTCGCTTCATCAGATCAGAAGCAAACATAAACGAACCATTGAGTACACAAACCATCAGGGGATTTTTATCCTTCAGGTCGTTGTTCATTTTTTCCGCTACCTGATCAACTGCCTTTAACAGTTTTTCTTCAGGTATTGACAATTCGAATTCTCTGTCTAACAACTTAACTCGGCTCATTGCTTCTTTTTTTAATCTGGTTAAAACAACAATCCAATGTAATTGTTTGAAAAATAAATAATTACATATTAGAAGGACATTGCTTACAAATAAAAATCTGGATTTTAAGCTGCAAAAGTATAAAAAATAAGAATAACCACATGATTATAACCTTTCTTAACTATTTTTGTGACTGAAAAAAAGATCATCGAAAGTTACTCACAAAGAATTATTAAAAACCATATATCGATTAATTATGCAACCACAAGTCAGTATTATCATGGGTAGCACATCGGATCTTCCGGTGATGAAGAAAGCCGCTGATTTTTTAAATGACCTGAAAGTGCCATTTGAGATTAATGCACTCTCGGCTCACCGCACACCAGCTCAAGTAGAAGAGTTTGCCAAAAACGCTGAACAGCGTGGCATAAAAGTGATTATCGCAGCGGCCGGTATGGCTGCTCACTTGCCGGGCGTAATAGCCTCGATGGTAAAGATACCGGTGATTGGTGTGCCCATTAACGCCAGCCTTGATGGCATGGATGCCCTCTTGTCTATCGCACAGATGCCTCCGGGCATTCCGGTGGCCACCGTAGGAATCAATGGCGCCCAAAACGCAGGTATACTAGCCGTTCAAATGATTGCTACCGGCGACGCCGCCTTATCGCAACAACTCGCTGATTTTAAAGAAAGCCTGAAGGATAAAATTGTTAAAGCCAACGAAGAGCTTAAAACAGTTAAATATGCCTACAAAACAAACTAATATTGCATTAGTTACCAATTAAAAAAAAGCTTGCCACACTGGCAAGCTTTTTTTAATTCCCAATTTTTATTCTGTATTCCCGATTACTTTTTTATCAACAGCCATACATTCTCACTGCCGGCGGTATTGCGGGCAATTTGAAGTTCGGCCAGCGCTTCTGTCTTATCATGAAAAGCCTTATACGACACCTTAAAAAACTCCTCATTCGGACCATTGCGTCGCTCAATTATTTCGGCATTATACCCATCGTTTATCAACTTTTCCATGAATACATCCGCATTGTGACGCTTTGAAAAACTACCCGCAATTAGGAAGTATTTATTGGCTGGCTTAGGCGGTTCAGGGATCACCTCCTCAACAATGGGCTCCTGCACAAGGGTATCTTTTACTTCCACCTTTTTCTGGACAACGGCTTTTTTAACCGGTTTCTGTGGTACCTTGGCATCTTTGTCTTTACATCCTGCTCCTACCAACAGTGCAGTGATGGCAAAAAATGTTATTAGTTTCCTCATAGAACTAAATTTGCTTGATAAGCCCACTAACATTTAGGCATAAATTAAACAAGGATAAAAGTAAGTAATTTGCTAAGGCTATACAATATTTATAACAACTATATTGTTTTGCGATTAAACCACGAACTTATAACCCACCCCTTTAATCGTTTTAATATACTCAGAACCAAGCTTCTCGCGCAATTTGCGAATGTGCACATCGATGGTACGGTCACCTACAATAATATTTTCACCCCACACTTCATTATATATCTGCTCGCGGGTAAAAACTTTGTGCGGTTTTGATGCCAGCAATAAAAGCAACTCAAATTCCTTTTTAGGCAATACCAATTCGCTGCCCGAATTAATAACTAAATAGCGTTCACGGTCGATCACCAGGTTGCCGATATTGACAGTATCCGGCTGATCATCTAAGGTCGAAACTTCTTCTGATCGATACCTTTTGAGCAAAGCCTTTACCCGCGAAATAAATACCTTCGGTTTAATCGGCTTAGTAATATAATCATCAGCACCGGCATCAAATCCAGCAATTTGCGAGTAATCCTCACCACGGGCCGTCAGAAAAGCGATTATCGTATTCTGCAAATCGGGAAATTTTTTCAGTTCCTCGCAGGTTTCTATGCCATCCATCTCGGGCATCATCACATCCAAAACAATGAGTTCGGGCTTCTCAGTCTTAGCAAGCTCAATAGCCTCCTGCCCATTATTCGCGGTAAGCACATTGAAGCCCTCTTTACGCATATTATAACTTATAAACTCTAATATATCGGGCTCATCATCCACGAGGAGCACTTTGTAATTTTCCACATCCATAATGCTAACTTAATAAGAAAAAATAGATTCAAATAGTAATATAAAAAACATTGAGGCTACATAAAATTTCACTCTGCAGCTTTTTCAAGTGTGAAAGCAAAAACTGAACCCTGCCCGCAAACACTGCGCACATTAATGCGCTGCCCATGAGCTTCGATAAGGTGCTTAACAATGGCCAGGCCTAAACCCGTTCCGCCCTGCTCGCGACTTCTGCTCTTATCAACCCTGTAAAAACGCTCAAAGACACGCGGCAAATTTTCTTCTGCTATCCCAATACCGGTGTCCTCAACCTCCACCAAAACCCGGTTATCCATATTAAAGACGCTAACAGTGGTACTGCCTCCCTTTTTTCCATAATTAATGGAGTTAACCACCAAATTACTCATAACCTGAAAAATACGCTGCTTATCAGCCATCACATATAAAGGCGAAGCAACACCCTTACCCTGCAATAGCTTAATTTTCTTTTCCTGGGCTCTCATATCGTGCATCTCAAACACTTCATCGATTAATTGCATCAAATTAAAACGCTCAGTACTTAATTTCAATTCCCCGGTCTCGAGTTTCGATATGGCCTCCAGATCTTCAATAATGGAAATCATGCGATCAATACTCTTCTCCGTACGTGTAAGAAAACGCTTGTTGATATTAGGGTCGTCAATACCGCCATCTAACAGGGTTAGGATATACCCTTGTATATTAAAAACAGGTGTTTTAAGTTCATGCGATACATTACCCAAAAACTCTTTACGATACTTCTCCATCTTCTTCAACTGCTGTATCTCCTGAGTTCTGTCCTGCATCCAACTTACCACTTCCTTGTTAACAGTTGACAAGATATCATCGCTATCAGTCTGATTATTCGAAGCTAACGAAACCTTATCATGACTGTACACTTTTTGATATAAGGTTTTAATCTTGGAATAGATAAAGGTATTAATCAGGAAATTAACAAATGCAAAAGCGATGGCAAAGAAAACCGGCACCGAAATGACCAAGGAATAATACAGATTAGGACTATAATAATTCACCCCGAAAAAAATAAAAGCCATTACTAGAAAACCAATGGACACAAAACCAGCGATTTTCTGCGGTTCGAGAGATTTCATAACACAATAGTAATTGATCGTATATGGGCAAAGTTAACAGATTTATAAGCGTATCTCTCAAGCCATAAACCGTTCTGCCCATGTTAAAAAAATATTAAGAGCCTATTTCTTTACCAGCCTGCGATTACCTGCATTTTCTACCTTCAAGACTATGTAGAAAATAACACAAACTTAACATTGACAACATCAACACTAACTCCATGCAACCTATCTTTGCACTAAATTTCGATTGCCTTATGACTTTTATCTGGATCGCAGTCGTTCTCCTAAGCTTGCTTGCCATTATCGACGTGGTAGTCGGCGTATCTAACGACGCAGTTAATTTTTTAAATGCGGCACTTGGATCACGGGCGGCTAAGCGACAGCTGATATATTGGATTGCCGCCATTGGTCTGTTGTTTGGCTCCCTGCTTTCTGCCAACATGATGGAAGTAGCGCGCAAAGGTGTTATCTATCCTTCAAGCTTTAATTTCGTCGAACTCATGGTAGTGTTTACTGCCGTTATGATATTGGATATCATTCTTATAGACGGATTTAACACCCTTGGTTTCCCCACCTCCACAACAATTGCTGTTGTTTTTGAGCTATTGGGTGGAGCCACGGCCCTCTCGTTTATAAAAAGCAAAACTGATAATATCCAAGTCTTGAGTTAGCTCAGTTGGTTAACACCGACAAGGCCTTTATTATTCTAGCGGGCATTCTGCTGTCAATTTTCCTGGCATTTGTCGCAGGCATGGTCGTTCAATTTGTTACCCGCCTGATTTTTAGTTTTAATTACACAAACCGACTCAAATATTTATTTGCTGTGGTGGGCGGACTGGCTATTAGCACTATGGTTTTTATGATTTTTAAAAAATCTCTAAGTCAGTCGAGCCTATTTGACGGCCACCAGTGGTTTGAAGCCATCATGATCTATCAGCATGAGATACTATTGGGCATTTTTGCCGGATCCACCTTCATATTCCTGTTCTTTGGCCTATCCTTTAATTTGAATATACCAAGGATAATAGTGCTGTTCGGCACTTTTGCACTGGCTCTTTCCTTTGCAGCCAACGATTTAGTAAACTTCATTGGCATTCCTTTATCGGCCTTTGAAAGCTTTAGAGCTTTTCTGGCTTCCGGCCAATCTATTCCTGCGCAATATTCAATGGCTTTTATTAGTGATGAAGTGGTTCGCAAAGACCTCTTTAACGACTATACCTACATGCTTCTTTTTACCCTGGCGGCTGTAATTATGATTATCACTCTATTTACGTCACGTAAAGCCCGAAGTGTTACTGAAACAGAAGTATTCCTGGGACGCCAATCCAGCGGCTTCGAGCGCTTTGAACCCTCCCATCTATCCAGAATTATTGTGCGCAACGCCCTTCATGCGCACACCTTTATAATGGGTGCTTTACCCAAGCGTTTGGCTAGCCTTATTGAATCACGCTATCGCAAAGCTGAACAAATGGAGCATCAAGGCATTGACGGCATCATATACTTCGATACCGTAAGAGCAGCGGTCAACTTGGTGGTTGCCAGCGTTCTCATTTCCATGGGCACCTATCTCCAATTTCCGCTTTCCACTACTTTTATCGTTTTTATGGTAGCCATGGGCACCTCATTGGCCGATCAGGCCTGGGGACGCGAAAGTGCCGTTTATCGCGTATCAGGAGTCCTATCTATTCTAAGCGGCTGGTTTTTTACGGCCAGCCTGGCCTTTATTGGAACATTCATCTTTACCTATATTATATGGCATGGTCAGTGGATAGCCGCCCTCGCTCTTGCAGCAGTGGCCATTACATGGCTGATTATTAGCAGCAGATATCACCGGAGGAAACAAGAAGAAAAGCAACATCTTAAGGAAGAGCTTGAGGAGGGGATCGATAACAACCTGGAACACCTGGCAGAAGAAGGGGGTGACCAAATACGGCAGCACTTGCAGGAAGCCTCCAAGGTTTTTTATCTCAGCCTACAGGGCTTTATTGATGAAGATGTGCGCCAGCTATATGAGGCACATCATAAGGCACTTCTACTGAATAAATATACACGCAACAGCAAATCGAAGTTTTTTTATGCCTATGCCCACATCGCTGAAGAAAATGTCGACTCAGGCCAATACTTCGCGCAAGCTTATGATTACCTCACCGAACTGGTTAGTAGCCTGACCAATATTTCACAGATTCTGTTTTCACATATTGAAAACCAACACAAAGGCATGACAGAGGCTCAGCGCAATGATCTTCAGGAATTGCTCGATGAAGTATCCGCTTACTTCAACCACCTGATTCACATCAAAAAAGAGCAAAAATTTGACCACCTCAACGAAATAAGTAGTAAGTATAATTTTTTAATCACCTTTTTGGATACGATACGACGCAATCAAATTAAGCGCATTCAAAAAGGAAACGGCCGCACGCGCATGACTATTGTATTTATGGATGTACTGAGCGAAACAAAAAATTTGCTTCTGCATTCTGTCAACCTCATGAAGGCACATCGCGATTTCTCAAAATCCTACACGAAAAAATAGCCCGTTTTTATCCGCTTAATAATCAATTAACACTGGCCAAAAGCACATAACATACTATTAATGTTTTGTTCACTTTCGCTTATCAGCTTCGCCTAATCAATGCCCTACTTTTGCTCGTGAAAGAATTGAATTATTGCGAGGAAAATGAAAAGACAAGTATTTGGAATTTTGATTGCATGGCTGATCAGCCTGACAACAGGATTTGCACAAACAGGCAGGTTAAAAGGGAAAATCACCGATAGTGACACAGGAAAGGAACTTATTGGTGCAGCTGTAGTAATTGATGGCACCTCCACCGGCATCACCACCGATGTGATGGGGGATTATAACCTGAGCGCCCTGAAGCCTGGCACCTACACACTTCGCTGTCAGTATATTGCTTACGAGCCCCAAGTAAAAGAGCAGATAGTAGTGCGCGAAGGAAAAGAGACGATCGTTAACTTCTCGATGGATGAGATAAAGCTTGATTTAAGTGAAGTAAAAGTGGTTGCCAAAGCCAACCGGGAATCTGAAAATTTTTTAATGCTGGAACAGCGGCAGGCAGCCATGGCCGTTGAATACATCGGAGCCTCACAGCTATCGGCACAAGGGGTTGGCGATGCGGCTTCTGCGGCAACGAAAGTTTCCGGTATTGCAAAACAGGAAGGCTCACAGTCGTTGAATGTTCGTGGATTAGGAGACCGATATAATACAACTACTTATAATGGACTTCCATTACCCTCAAATAATGCTGAACTTAAAAACATCGACCTGGGGTTGTTTACAACAGATGTAATTTCTTATATGAATATTGAAAAGACCTACTCAGTACCTTTATATGGTGACTTTGGTGGTGCTAATATTAATATTGTATCTAAACGCTTAACGGGAGATTCATTCCTCACTTTAAGCGTTAAAGGATCTCAAAACTCAAGTTTATTCAACTTAGATAAGTTCTACTTAAACGATGGCCCGGGGAAAACAGGTTTTTCAACTACAAAATTACCTGATATTGATGCGGTCAAAAATAGAGAAGCCTATGGTTTCGAAAACTCATGGAATCCGGTTGAAAGTAATGTTGTACCTGCCTTTGGCATGGGAGTTTCAGGTGGGAAGTCATTTGAACTAAACGAAGTATCAAAGCTAAATACCTTTTTTACCTTTTCATTTGAGAATGACCGTAGCCATACTGAAAAGCTTGAGCGCGTTGTTAATGCAGGAGGTAATGCCTGGGATGATCTGAGGGGTGATGAATACAATTATGCTACTCAAACAAGCGGGATGATTAATCTTAATTACGCTCGTCCTAACACGGAAATATATTTCAATAGTTTGATGCTTAACACATCGAAGCAGGAGCTGACAACCATGGCTGGTCATATTCGTGATGTAAACGATGACCCCAAAACACCTGGTTTAAAGCGTCGTGGCGATTTTCAGAGAAACTTTGTATTAGTGAATCAGCTGCTTGGCGAGCACAAGTTAACTGAAGCTACTCAACTTAATTGGGGACTAGCCTACAACTATGTTTGGAACAGTGTGCCCGACCGTATTGAGAACACCTACCTTTTCTATTACGAAGACACCAATATGGGTGAGTTGGATACCGAGGCTGTTGGTCGTAACTACCGCTACGCACAGGAGTTCGATGATAATGAAATTGCGGCTAACTTTTCAATTTCTAAACAATTTGGTGAAGGCTTAACTGACGATGCTGACTACCGAAGCAAAGTAACTGCCGGTTATTCAGGTCGGATAAAAGTAAGAAACTTTGAAAACTATCAGTTCAACCACCAGGTGCTGCATGCAGGTACAATGGTTGATATTGATAAGGTGGATGACTTCTTTAATGAAGAAAACTTTATTGATCGCTTATTCCGAATTGACACACCAACAGCAGGTGATGAAAACGGAGAGCAGAAATATGGAGAGAGTTATGAAGGTAAAGTGAATATTCACGCCGGCTTTCTAATGTATGAGTACAATGTATCGCCTAAGCTCCTTGTACTAGCAGGTATTCGTGCCGAGCGTGTATTTCAGGAAATGAAAACACGTTCTCGTCAAAATATCACTGGTCGTACAGAAAAGATTGACTTTAACCAATTTAAAGTACTACCAAGTTTATCATTGAAATATGCAGCTACTCAAAAATCAAACTTCCGTTTTGCAGCTTCACAAACCTATACCTTACCTCAGTTACAAGAGATGCCGTTTATTGCCTTTGCCGGGTTAACGGACGTTATCTGGGGCAACCCTTGGTTAAGACCATCAACAGTTTACAACGCTGATTTAAAATGGGAATTCTTCCCCAAGAATGGAGAAGCAGTAAGTGCTAGTGTTTTTGGGAAGTATATTAACGAGCCCATCAATAAGTTCACTATTGCCGGTACATTTAATGAGTTTGTAAACGCCAACACGGGCGATGCAGCGCATGTTTATGGAGTTGAGGTAGCGGCCAAAAAAGATCTGTTTAACTTTAGTACAGATGATCAAATCAGAAAAGTATATGCTTCAGGTAATATAACGGTAATGACATCTCAAACAGATATTAATACCGATAAAATCAGAAAAGAAACCAACTATAACTTTAACGCTAATTTTAACAAGGAAACATCTGAGCTGCAGGGTGCTGCCCCATTCTTGGCCAACCTAACATTGGGGTATAAAAAAAGGTGGGACGAAAACAATAAAACCATCAGTATTGCCGGTGTTTATAACTACACCTCAGAGCGATTATATTCGATCGGACACTCAAACATGGGGGATCAGATTGATCAGGCTGTTAACACCGTTGATTTTATTGTGAAAACAAAGTTCAACAAGTTTGGAATTGACTTCTCGGCAAAGAATATACTCAACCCATATTTTGAACGCATACAGAAAAATATGGATGACGACCACTTAGTTCGTCAATATAAACGGGGAGCAACATTCAGTTTATCATTAAAATACAATTTCTAATAAGACTATATTTAACTTAACATTTTAAAAGATGAAAAAACTTTCTTTTTTCTTTTTATCATTAATGGTGCTTGTTTTAGCAAGCTGTAACGATGACAATGATCCCGTAAACCCGGTTGATTCGGATAACATAGCCGGAACAATCACTACAAACGTTGAATTTAATGCGGCAACACCTTATAAACTCGACGGTGCATTAGTTATTGCAGAAGGTGGTTCATTAACTATTCCTGCAGGAACAAAAATTACTGCTAAAGGAGGATCAACTTCTTACATTGCAGTTGCTCAGGGAGGTAAAATCTTTATTGAAGGCACTGCTACCAATCCTGTAATAATGACTTCTGATGTAAAAGAGCCGGGTAGCTGGGGTGGTTTAGTACTCTGTGGCAAGGCGCCTGTTAACACGGGTAATGGTGGTGTCTCAGAAGTAGGCAACCTGCCATATGGTGGTTCGGATGCTTCAGATAACTCAGGCGCTATTGAATACTTACGTGTAGAATATACGGGCTACGTATTTACTAACGAGAAGCAGTTCAACGGTGTTTCGTTCTTTGGAGTTGGCGCAGGCACAAAAGTTAGCTATGTATCTTCATACAAAGGTAACGATGATGGTATTGAGTTCTTCGGGGGTACCGTAAATGCTGATCACCTGGTATCTATTGACTCAAACGATGACGGTATTGACTTTGCTGACGGATGGTCGGGTACTGGTGATTACTGGTACGCTTATAACTCGGCTAAATCAGGTATTGAAGGTTCAAACAACGGAACTAATGGTGCCGCAACACCTATGACAACAGCAACAATCAATAATGTTACCATTTACAAAATGGGAGAAAAGCCTTGGTTCCTAAAAGAAGGTGCCGGCATACAAACAATCACCAACTGCGTTATCGGAGGTCTTAGCGACCAGTCGAAACAGGCCTATTTCTATGCCTCAGAGGGCGATAACGATTTTGATGCCTCACGCATCACCATCAATGGTGTGGCCTTTGTTGATATGGGAGCCGGTAACACCATTAAAGCGGTGGATGGCATCACATTTACTGAAAAGGCAAATGCCACCGGTGCCGGTAATGGAAAGTCTATGCCCGACTGGGCGGCAGGCTGGGCACAACCCACCAAATAAAACCAATTTCGAGTATCTCCATAGATATTAAGCGGCAGTGAATTATTCCTGCCGCTTTTTTTCGTATGGCACACACTTGCAAATTGAGCTTTACCCGCTATTTTTGTCCTCTGTTTATATTCCAGAATCTGTAAGCATGAATGCATCACTAGAAGCCGGTTGGTACCAGGCACTCAGTGCCGAATTTGACAAAGACTATTTTAAAGAACTGATGACCTATGTTGAGGAAGCCTATCAACAACATACCATCTATCCGCCGCAAGAAGAAATATACACGGCTTTTAACCTGTGCCCACTGCAGGAAACAAAAGTGGTTATTCTGGGACAGGACCCCTATCATGGACCGGGACAGGCGCACGGACTTTGCTTTTCGGTAAATAAAGGAATTAAGATACCGCCCTCACTGGTAAACATCTATAAAGAGCTAAGCACTGACATGGGTCTTGCGCGCCCTCAACATGGCAACCTTAGTCATTGGGCACAGCAGGGGGTATTATTGCTAAATGCCACCCTAACTGTAGAAGCGGGCAAGGCCGGTTCGCACCAGAAAAAAGGCTGGGAACAATTTACTGATGCAGCCATTAAAACACTGTCCGAACAAGGTGAACATCTTGTGTTTTTGCTGTGGGGTGCCTACGCACAAAAAAAAGCATCGATGATAGACAGTAGTAAACACCTGATACTAAAATCAGTGCATCCCTCTCCCTTATCGGCACACCGGGGTTTCTTTGGCAACAAACATTTCAGTACAAGCAACAGCTACCTTACCAAACACGGTAAAGCACCCATACGATGGTAAAACAAAACGCCTCTTGCTACCATAAAGGCAACGAAGAGGCGCTAAACTACTACACCAAACATATTTTTTTGAGGTGATATACTATCGCACAATCACCTCATCGGAAAACAACCATGCCTTACCGCCGGCCGCCGGATGCCAAGATGGACAGATGCCCACACTCTCTGCAACCACCCGCACATAACGCGCCTTAGTTAGCTCGAAATCGGCCGGATAATCCACCATCTCATTAACATCACTTTGCGTAACGCCGGGCTCAAAAACAGCCACCTGCTCAAATAATTCACCATCGGCCGACACCTGATACGTCACCTTCTTAGGACCAAAAACCCAAGACATGGGCGCATTTTTAAAGCGCGAGTTAATATGGCTGATATCGGTTACTTCACCCAGGTCAATCACCAAATCAATGGGTTTTTCTTCAACACCCACTTCAACACCTAAAAAGCCATTGGTCAATCCGTATTCACCTCCACCATCGTACTGTGGGGCATAGGCATACTTCAATTTATATGGCTTACCAAAAGCCTTGTGAAAAATCAACTCCTTTTCGGATTGATGCGTGCTGCTACCATCGGCCTTGAACTGAATCGCCTTGATATGGGCATCTTCGCGCAGACGAAAAGACCCTTCATACAGCTTGCTATCCGGCGTGGGCTGCGTGCCATCAATAGTATAATACACAGGATTGGGGCGCTCTGTCACAAATTCAATACCAGCACTCTTATCAGCATAATCGGGCTCCACATTAATGCGTACATGATAACTGATATCGCCTGGGGTAACGCCCAGCTGTTCAATTACACTCAGTTGATGCTGCACCCGCGTGTAAAAATCTTCCCATTTCCTGATGGCAGGACTCCACGCTACCTCAGAAATGGCAAAGACCCTCGGAAAGAGATTATATTCGATATGTTCAAATTCAGGCATATACTCACTCCACATATTGGCTTGCACACCAATAACATGACTTCGCTTCTCCGCACTAATATCTGTAGGTATCGACGGGAAAGTATAAACATCGCGCAGGGTACTGATACCGGGGTGACCGGGAGATGTGCTCAGATGATTTTGTGTATGATTAAAATAGTAGGGAAACATGGGTGTCATCACCACATCATGACCGGCTTCAGCAGCTTTAACGCCCCCGGCTACCCCCCGCCATGACATAACAGCAGCACTTTGCGCAAGGCCTCCATCCAATATTTCATCCCATCCAATCAGGCGACGACTATGCTGGTTAAGAAACTTTTCGATGCGATGGACAAAATAGCTTTGCAGTGCATGCTCATCGTGGGCACCTTCCTGTTTCATACGCTTTTTACAGTCAGGACAAGCCAACCAGGTATCCTTGGGCGTTTCATCACCTCCAATATGAATAAACTCTCCGGGAAATAGATCCATGGTTTCGGCCAACACATCCTCAAGAAACTGAAAAGTAGACTCTTTACCCGCGCAATACACACCGGCCGACACACCGGCCTGATCCCAAATACTGAGGGAACCGGCATTGCGGCAATAATATTCGGGATAAGCCACGAGGGCAGCTGCCGAATGCCCCGGTAATTCAATCTCCGGAACGATGGTAATATTGCGATCAGCGGCATAGGCCACAATATCTCTTACCTCGTCCTGGGTATAATACCCGCCATAAGGTTTAGTATTTTTTGTATTCAGTCCTTTCTCCTGGTTGGCACTAAAACCAATGTTATCGCGCCAGGCACCCACTTCAGTGAGCTTCGGATATTTCTTAATCTCCAAGCGCCATCCCTGATCATCAACGAGATGCCAGTGAAAGGTGTTGAGTTTATTCATTACCATGTAATCCAAAAACTGCTTCACTTCATCCACACTAAAAAAGTGACGCGACACATCGAGATGCATGCCCCGCCAGGCAAAACGTGGATAATCAGTAATGCTAAGCCGCGGCACCATCAGCTTATCATCTTCACGCTGAAACAACTGACGCAAGGTATGGGCACCATACAGTAAACCTGCTTTACCGGTGGCCTCAATAATAATTTCATCGTCAACCCTTAATCGATATCCCTCGCTGGGCAAATCAGTATCATTCACCAGCCTAAACTGAATAATACCCTTATCACTTTTTTTCATCTGGCAGTTTAAAAGCTTAGCCATC
Organism: Carboxylicivirga longa; assembly: GCF_050589825.1. Taxonomy (NCBI): domain Bacteria; kingdom Pseudomonadati; phylum Bacteroidota; class Bacteroidia; order Marinilabiliales; family Marinilabiliaceae; genus Carboxylicivirga; species Carboxylicivirga longa. Next base: position 176,923 of record NZ_JBNGOZ010000008.1, read on the forward strand.
TGATTATTAAGCTGATCGACTGCAAAGTCGGCATCACCGGATACCGTCAGGTTTTCAACATCAAGGGTCAAAAATCCATCCTGCCGTTGCACTTCAACCGGGTAAGGGATTAAATTAAGGGCCATGTCATCATCATTTTTAGCACAGGCCAGCATTAATAGAGCAAGTGCCAGTACCATCAGTTGTTTAATTTTCATAGAAAGTTCATTTTTGTCAGCATCTGCCGATGTCAGTCATCCGGTAATATTACCATTTATCAATTTCTTCTTTTAAGATAGCCCAATGCGCATCTTTCATACCATAAGGTGTAAACACACACACGCCTGAAGCACCCCCTCTCTTCGAAGCCTGAATGGCCAGACGAAAATCTTCTGGTGTTTTCATGGCCGGCATGTACAGGCCACTATAAAGAGGCACACGCCCATTTATCGCCTCTACCCCTTCAATGCAGCATTGCTCAATCCAGTCAATGTCCTCCCGGTAAAAGCTCTGATAATTCATAGGGTAGTAGGCATCAATGTTCCAATTATCCCATTGCTGGCGTACCAGTTTTTTTGAGATAGTAGGTGTTGGGAATACAGCAGCATTTATTTTATTGCCTTTTGCGTGTACTGCCTTTGTCAGGGCATCCACTGTTTCAGTTACCATATCGTAACGAAACTGACGCCAACGCTCATTATCAGGTGCCGCATCACCGAAGGTACCGGCATCCTCTCCCGTTTCTTTTTTATAACGCTCAATGCAGTCTTCGCAATAACAAAAATCGTAGGGTGCATATTCCTTATCCATGGTCAATCCATATACATCCCACAGGTCGCGAGCCAATATCACATCTGAGTGACGAATATAATCGAGGTGCACACCATCAATATTAGGGATCTCAGCTATGGATTCCACCAATTCTGTAAGGTAAGCCCTTACTTCTGGCTTGGTAGGACACAGCCATTTATAATAATCAACAAAAGGCGGATGCTCCGCTGTTGAGCGGCCATCGCGACTGACGGTATACCAGTCGGCATGCTCACTTAGCAGGCGATCATCATAACGACGAAGTATGGTTTGCCAGGCATGCAATTCAAGGCCGTGCTTATGAGCCAATGCCACAACTGCCGGATACTTATCTACACCACACTGATACATCACGCCATCAATCCCGGTGTTTTTAAGTTTGATAAACATCTGCTCCAGCTCATCAGAACCTTCACTTTTACCCTCACCCATCCACACAAAATGTTTGGCTGATGATATATCATCCACTGTCTGACAAGCAGTCAACATCGTAAGAATAAAAATGCAGAGCCAGGTCATTAAAAAATTCAATTTTTTCATAATTAAAATCATTTAGCGATTACAATTCGTAATTTCTGCCTTTTATTTTAAAGTGCGAAATATAGCAAGCTTTAACACCACTGAATTGAAATCCTGTTACAGATAATTGAACAAATGTGCCGTATCTTTTTTCTTTTGATAGCAATACTGCAACAATTTTACCATGTCAAAAACAGAACACACTGATATATTGATAGTTGGACAAGGACTTGCCGGCACCCTATTATCCTACCAACTTTTGAAGAAAAAAATAAGCCACAAGGTAGTAGACACTGCAGTTGATGGACGTGCCTCGGAAGCAGCAGCAGGCCTTATTAACCCCATTGTTGTAAAACGCATGAAACGGGCCTGGCAGGCCGACTTGTTTCATCCCTATGCTGCCACTCTCTACCAAACCTTAGAGAAGATGCTGGAAACAGATGTTTATCACCCTATGCCCATCAATAAAATATACGATGCTCAGGATGAAGTATTCTGGCAACAACGCAATGCCAAAGAAGAACTTGGCAACTATATATCCACCCCTGCACGCTACGATTTACCCAAGGGTATTCATCAACCTTATGGTTACGGTAGTATTCTACCGTCTGCCAGGCTTAACATGGCGCAATTACTAAAAAGCTATCGACAGTATCTTATCACGCACAAGCTGCTGATTGAAGCAAATTTTAAGGATACGGATTTAACGCTAGGGAACAATGCCGTGCATTGGCACAACATAAATGCAAGGCGTATTGTATTTTGCCGCGGTGCCTTCGATGCCGAAAGTTCCTATTTTAAGTACCTGAAGTGGAATAATACCAAAGGTGAGCTACTGGATGTCAATATTAAGAATCTGTCCATCAACAATATACTTAGCAAAGGAATTTTTGTGATGCCTACAGGTGATGGTAACTTTAAGCTGGGCGCCACCTATGACCACCATTGGAACAGCCTGGCACCGAGCATCGAAAAAAGAAACGAATTGCTGAAAAAATGGTCGGTACTGTCGGATTTGCCGCTTACCATTCACAGGCAGCTTACAGGCCTGCGCCCCACTTTGGCCAGCCGCCAGGCTGTGTCCACCTTCCTAGAGAATTATCCACAAATTGGCATTTTCAATGGCTTGGGTTCACGCGGCGGTTTGATGGCTCCCTACCTATCCTTCTTGATGAGCAACAAAATAAAGAATTCATTAGCCAAGAGGGGGAAATAAGACCTCACAAAAAAGCCGCCAAGTTTATTTATTAACTAAGCGGCTTTGTGTGTGCAAATATCTTATCGTAGTGATGGTTCTACTCCCAACTTGTTTCTTCTGACGCTTCCTCTTCAATCCAGGGCCTGTTAAACACAAAGTTAATACCCACACGAGCGTTAACATACTTAGCAGTCGACGGCTTTAAGGCTGCGTTTAAATTATCGGTAGCACCATACACCTGCAAGGCACCAAAGTTAAGAGCAAGGCCGGCACCCAGGTTGGCCGGTGCATTTTTCATATACGAATAGCTGATGGCGGTTGACAGGAAACGTCCGGCGCGCAATCCGGCAGCCACCGTAAGCTCAGGCACAACTTGGTCGTTAACGAAATAGTTTTTGGAGACCAGCCCCAGGTTAATCCACTTCGCAGGCTGATAATCAGCCGACACATTGAAGTTACCCATCAAATTGGTTTTATAGCTTGATTCATCGTTACTAAAACGAAATGTCTCTTTAAAATCATCGGCCAGCTGATCAAGATAGTCGGCATCACCCTCATCACCCGTCAGTTCATCTGATACGTCCACTCCATTATAGTCAAAGCTTCCCTGCGTATAAAGCCGCGAGGTACCCTCTTTCCAGTTGATAAAACCAAGGTCGTTAACGGCAGCACCCAGGGTAAGCTTATTACCCAAACGATAGGTGAGCCCCACATCAAAGCCCCAGCCTGTATTGCTTGTTGAACTTAGCAGATCCTCAGCCGAATCACTAACAGACAACTCATCAACATAACCCTCAGCATCATAGATCACATCCAGCGGCACATTGGTGCGAAAGGCCGCATCCGCAATAAGACGCATATCGCCATTTTCAAAAGTTTCCATGTCAAGCGTCAGGTACTCCGACTCCACATTGGCCACACCAATAAGATATTTCACCCGCAGCCCAAGGGTCAGTCGCTCCGTTATCTCGCGCGAAATACCCAATGCCAGCTCATGATAATCAAGACCATTCACATGCATATCCGAAAGAGAATGATTAATGGGTTTTTGCGTATCATAATCCCAGTTACCATAACGCAAATCCATCAGTGACAGAGGGTAATTTACCTGTGCCTTGAACTTGTGGTTCACATCAACAGTGAAAAACCAATGTCGGGCAGCAAAACCAAAACCCAGCACCTGAAGGGAAGCTTCCGTTGCCAGCAGGTTGTTATCCTTCATCTGAGCCGCTGCATAATCAAGGTCGATGATGAGTGAGTCGCGTTGAAGACCTGTTCCCTCACGTATAATGTCGCTCCAGGAAAAGCCACTGTTGGCCCCTTTGAACTGAACACTGCCCAAAGCCGGCATGGCGATATACCAGTTATTTACAGGGCGAAAGGCCGCATTCATTTGTGCTGCCTGCGGAATGCCCTTTGTAAACATTAAGGTATTGTCTTGCGCCCGGGCAGTAAACACCATTGCCAGAGCCATAATAAGACTATATAGATATTTCATTATGCTTGCTATTATGAATTAGTTATTGTATTCGATCTTACCACGGATGGCTAGTTGTAGTGATAGTCGGTTTTGTTTTTGAAAAACCACTATCTGACCCTTATCATAGTCACTTGTATTCAGCTGCACGGTAACACGCAACTCATCAGCCTGTTGCAGACTTTCAATTTGCGATGATGTTAAGACCACCTCATTCACAGCAGTTGCAGTCATATTAACCTTACCTTCTGCATCAACCGTTGCCGCGTCCACAATGTCAACATCCATGGTTTCAATCACCGAAGCGCTTACCGAGTCATAAAACTTCACCGTGGCCGATGCCCCAAGGGGAAGCCCATTTTCTGAGGTGAAGACCAATGAGCCCTGTGTTAACTCATCCAGCACATCCAGATCATCCAGGGCAATCACCTCCTCTTCCAAGGCCGCATTAAACATTAATTCAAGCGGTACTTCAAATCCATAACCCACATAGATACGATCCGCATCATAAATCTCAATCTCATCACTGACAATACCTCCCGGGTTAAGGGTAAGCAGTCCGGCATAGTTCAGCTCCTCGGGTGTTTGCGCGATAAAAGATTGGATACTGGAATTACCCTTATTCAACTCCATAAGCGAACGCTTCGTAAGCTCATCTGTTGCTTTTCCTTCGAGGGTAAAAGGTGAGGATGTGAGCTTAATAGATGATCCATCTGCCAGGCGACCCGTCATATCGGCTGCAATCAGTCCGGCAAAAGGGGTTGCGTTATCCACTATGATATGTAGGCGGGGATCGGCAAATTCAATTTCTCCGGGAATATCGTTAAGCACATCAAAATCCAGGGCGTACGTTCCTTCTTTCATATTCACGGTGTATTCCCCCATACTTCCCCTAATATAATTTAAGGACATATCACCCAGTGTAAGACTGAGTGCTCCCATAGTGCTACCAAAATTACTACCGTAAAGCGGCCTTACATTAACTTGTATATTTATTTTATTGTCGGCTAAAGGAAAGCGATCGCCCCTGAAACTTCTTACTACAGTACTATTATTATGCACTTCCAGTTCAATCACACGCCCATTATCGGCGGGTAGGATGATACTTACTAACAAAGGTACTTCAAGATTACTGCCCCGGGCTGAAAGGGTATAATTGAGATCGGCCACCGAAAGAGAAGCATGAGGAAGAGAAAAAGAAAATTGTACATCTGCTGATAGCACAGGCTCCAGATTAAAGGCTTGAAACGGCACCGGTACATCCACAGATGAAGATGAGAGACTAAAGAAGTCATTGATACCCACATACTCCAAAGAGTCATTCTCCTGAAATAATATAACACGATCACCATCATACTTCACCATATCGGTTTGATCGGAGAGTATATCGCCTATACTCACATCTGCCTTTGCCAGTGGGATGGAAATTCCCACACTACCCTGCACATCGTCCACCAAACGATCGGTATTAAACTCATCACCTACACAGCCTGCCAGCATTAACACAGCAAGACAGGCCATCAACATCTTTTTCATATACAGTTAGTTTTATTATAAACAAGGAACTTTTAACCCTGCAGCAGCACAGATTATTTGCTTTAATAAAGCAGTGCCCCAACAAGAAATATAATCGCAATAAACGCAAGGTGGCCACGAATGTTACAAATAACAGGGAATATTTAATAAGAAAAGCCGGCAAAAACCGGCTTTATCTTTTAATATTATGTACAAACAAGACTGAAACAGCACAACATTAGCCACTAACACCACTGGAATATCAGCAGGGTGAAGTGCTTGCTTCAAAACACTATTATTCAAACATATTTCGCATACGACTGAAAAAACCTTCACCGCTGCCTTTTTGAGGCTGAAAACTCTCGGACGATTGCAACTTCTCAACCGACTTACGTTCCTCCTTGCTAAGCTCCTTTGGTATAAACACCTGCACATGAACCAGCAGATCGCCCTTACCATAACTATTTACCTCGGGCAGCCCCTTGCCACGCAATCGAAGGATCTTACCGGGCTGGGTACCCGCCTCAATCTTCACCTTAACAGCACCATCCACCGTGGGTATCTCCGCTGTCTTGCCTAAGATAGCCTCGGGGATACTGATATTCAGACTGTAAATAAGGTTATTACCATCACGCACCAGCTCGGGGTGTCTTTCTTCCTCAATGAGCACCAGCAGATCGCCATTAATACCGCCCCGACGGGCTGCATTACCCTTACCCGAAACAGACAACTGCATACCCTCTTCTACACCGGCCGGTATATTCAGGCTGATGATTTCTTCATCGCGCATAATACCCTCACCGTTACAGTATTTACATTTATTGGTGATGATCTTACCGTCACCATTACACGTAGGACAGGTCGATGAAGTTTGCATCTGCCCAAGTATAGTATTCGATATGCGCGTTACCTGGCCGCTTCCCTGACACGTTGAACAATTACTGTAGGAAGAACCATTTTCGGCACCTGAACCACTACAGTGCTTACACTCAACGTACTTCTTAACCTTGATTTTTTTCTCGGCACCGTTGGCTATCTCACTCAGGTTCAGCTTCACTTTTACACGCAGATTAGAGCCTTTGTTAACACGTCGTCCCCCTCGAGACGAACCGCCAAAGCCACCAAAACCGCCGAAGCCACCACCAAAGATATCGCCAAAATGAGAGAAGATATCGTCCATGGACATACCGCCTCCGCCGAAGCCGCCACCCGCAGCACCGCCTACACCGGCGTGACCATACTGGTCGTAGCGCTGACGCTTTTCGTCGTTAGACAGCACTTCATAGGCTTCTGCCGCTTCTTTAAATTTTTCCTCCGCAGCCTTATCTCCCTGATTTTTATCAGGGTGATATTTTATGGCCTTCTTACGGTATGCTTTCTTTATCTCCTCTTTAGAAGCTCCTTTAGATACCTCCAGTACCTCGTAATAATCTCTTTTTGACATAGTAAAGCTTGTTTATTCGCCTACAACAACTTTTGAAAAACGCACAACCTTCTCATTTAAGGTATACCCTTTCTCGATACAATCAATTACTTTACCCTTCATCTCGTCTGTTGGTGCAGGAATTTTTGTCACTGCCTCATGCAGATCTGTATCAAATTCTTTGTCTTTGGCTTCAATCTCTTTCATTCCCTGTCGACCCAGAAAATCATTAAACTTAGTACGAATAAGCTTAATACCTTCCTTAAGAGCCTCCATATCTTTGGCTTCATCCATATGCGCCACAGCACGATCCATATCGTCAATAACGGGCAGCAGGGCCAATAATATACTCTCACCGGCAGTCTTGGTCAGCTCCATTTTTTCTTTCAGCGTCCGACGACGATAGTTATCATACTCAGCACTAAGGCGCAGATACTTGTCATTCACTTCATTATACTTCTTCAAGATGTTTTCCTCGTCACCCTGCTCTGCCTCATCTTTGCTGGGCTCAGCCGTTTCCGATTCCGGAGTCTCCAATTCAGACGTCTCTGCCTCGTCCGTTACTTCTTCTTCCAATAAATCCTTAATTTCTTCAGCAGCCTGCTCGTCAAGCGCCTTTTCTTTCGCTCTCTCTTTCTTAGATGATTTATTATCCATTATATCGTATTTTTTATTTTTTTAATCATTTGTACTATGCATCCTTCAACGCGGACATAGCGCATGCAAATTTACAATTATTCTGCCAAGTTATAACACAAAGACAAAATGACAGTTAAAGCAACAAAAGAGGTCAACATAAGACCCTAACATGACAAAAGGCACCCACAAACTCAATTGTAGGTGCCTAAATGCCATTCTTTTTTATATTACTTAAGTAGTTTTTTCAGCGTCGCTTTCAAGGCATAGCCCCGCAAATTAGTGGCAATAATAATACCCTCTTCATCGATTAAAAAATTCATGGGGATGCCATTGACACCATACAGGGCAGCGGCACGACTATTCCAACCCGCCAGATCGCTCACATGATAGGGCCACTCAAGCTTATCATCCTCGATGGCCTGCTCCCACGAAGCTCTTTTCTTATCCAATGACACACTAAATACTGTAAAGCCCTCACCTTTTTTAAAGGCCTTATCTTTAAAGGCCTCATAAGCTGCTACAACCACCGGATTCTCGCGCCGGCAGGGGCCGCACCAACTGGCCCAGAAATCAATCAGCACCATCTTACCCCGCAGTGCCTCCAGCTCCATCATCTTACCATCAGGGTTCCGCAATTTAATATTAGGTGCCTTTTGACCGATAGCCGTTCCTGTTTTTTGTGCCTGCGCCGGCCAATTAAAACACAGCAAAAGGCACAGTATGATCCAGGCCGGATGTACATTCTTCATATGCATAAAAAATTTGTTTGGGTATTAAATCGCTGACAGGTAGGCTAGCGATTTCTCAATCTTTGAATACTTGACGTCTTTAATGATAATACGTCCCTCACCGTCAATAAGAATATTAACCGGCTCTTCGATGTTATACATCTTGCTAATGCTACTATTAGCGCCCATAAAGTCGCAAATATGCCTAAACCTCATGGTTTGATCTTGCTCGATGGCAAGCTTGAGTGGTGCTTTGAAACGATCCAGCGATATACTCACCACGATTAACTCCTTACCACTGATGAACGCTTTCTGTTCATAGTGCTTCAGTAAGTCAAGCAGGTGGTAATTATTCATTCTGGATTGCGCATCGTACGACGCCCAAAAATTAAGAAGAATCATCTTACCCTTCAGATCTTCCAGATTAAACGCCGTACCATCCATCAGCGCAGCTTGAAATACCGGCGCTTTATTGCCCGTATCCAAACCAACGACGGAGCCCTTTCTATCGACCATAAATGATAAAAAGAACAAGCCCACAATCATCGTAGCTAATATTAATTTTAGCTGCTTCATGATACTTATAGTTGAAATTGTTTTCGGTGTAAAGTTTCAGAAAAATATGCGTAGCATTTTTTCTTTTTAGATAAACATGCCAATTTTCGTGATAAGCAGTTTATTTCGCCTTGTAAAACACAGGGGAAACCGGAGTAATTTTTTGTCTTTTTTGCAATGAATATGCGAAAAAAAGAATAAGTAGATATCTATAAACAACTGTCTACCAGTGATTAATGATGTACACAGTACACTAACAGACAGTTGTAATAATACTCAATAGCATGATTTACATGCGTATATCAAATTCCTTCAAGAAGCCGAAAAGCTTAATATCGTTTTATTTTGGCACCCAATTTTTGCAAACGGCCATCGATATTTTGATATCCTCGATCGATTTGCTCAATATTTTGTATTGTACTTGTTCCCTGCGCCGACAATGCAGCTATTAACAAAGCCACACCCGCACGAATATCAGGCGATGTGAGTACTGCCCCCCGTAGAGCATTCTCTTTATTAAGACCGATAACGGTTGCCCTGTGTGGGTCGCAGAGTATAATGCGTGCCCCCATGTCAATGAGCTTATCCACAAAAAACAAACGGCTTTCAAACATTTTTTGATGAATAAGTACACTGCCTTTCGCCTGTGTTGCCACCACCAGAAATACGCTTAATAAATCGGGCGTGAGTCCCGGCCAGGGTGCATCAGCAATCGTCATTATGGAGCCATCAATAAAAGTGTCGATCTCATAATTCTCCTGAGCAGGTATAAAAATATCATCGCCCACAAACTGAAGATCAATGCCCATGCGACGGAACATCATAGGGATAATACCCAGCTGATCTACTGCGGCATTCTTAATGGTAATCTCAGAACTTGTCATGGCAGCCATACCAATAAAACTACCTATCTCAATCATGTCGGGCAGTATACGGTGCTCGCAAGCACTCAATTTTTCCACACCAACAATCTCCAGCAAGTTGGATCCAATGCCTTTAATATTCGCACCCATGGCAATGAGCATACGCGACAACTGTTGCAGATAAGGCTCACAGGCAGCATTATAAATGGTGGTTTTACCCGGTGTGAGCACCGCCGCCATTAAAATATTAGCCGTTCCAGTTACAGAGGCTTCATCAAGCAACATATAGGTACCCTTCATCTGAGTTGCCTCTACGGTATAAAAAATATCCTCGGCATCGAAATTAAAATGCGCACCTAATTTTTCAAAACCAATAAAGTGGGTATCCAGGCGTCGACGTCCAATTTTATCTCCTCCGGGCTTTGGAAAATAAGCCTTGCCATAACGCGCCAGTAGTGGCCCCATAATCATAATGGATCCACGCAGCGATGAAGCACGCTTTTTGAAATCCGGTGTTTGCAGGAACTCAAGATTTACATCTGACGCCGTAAAAGCACAGGTGTTACGATCAATACGATCGATGACAACGCCCATTTGACCAAGCAAGTCAATGAGGTTATTCACATCCACGATGTCCGGAATATTTGTAATAGTGACTTTTTCGGCCGTGAGCAGCACAGCACAAATAACCTGCAAGGCCTCATTTTTGGCACCCTGAGGCGTAATCTCTCCTTTCAGGCGGTGACCGCCTTCAATTTCGAAGCAATTCATAACACGTTGATTTGAATAAGTAAAGGCTTACTTTTTCTTGGGTTTGTTTTGCGGACGTTTTTTGTTGGTTCGGTTGCGCGGCTGATGCTGTTCTTTTATTTCTATCAGCCTGGTGCCTTCCTCAACCACCAGTTGATTCTTCGACAGCCGCTTTAAATCATCAAAAATACGATCATCGGTAACCGCATCCTTATTCCAAACAGCCAGTGATTTCTTCATGTGATTAGCAATCATCATAATCAGATGCTTACGCTCGGTTTCATCTTCTAATAAAACCGCCTTATCAATCATCTGTTCCACCAGCTCGCCATAATGCTTATAGCGTATTTTACTGTTTTTATACGGAATCTTATCGGGACGTTTGGTCAGGGTTTCTTTCTCTAGTAGCTGGTAGGGGTATTCAATATCGAGCTTGAAATCGGCCATGATTGCCAGGTGATCCCATAATTTATGCTTAAAATCATTGACATCACGCAAGTGGGGAAACATATTGCCCATAATGCCAATAATTGTATTGGCACATGTCATTCTTTCTTCGCGATCCTCAATGGTTAACGCGTGGTCAACCATTTTTTGAATATGACGACCATATTCGGGCAGAATCAGGTTTTTACGATTAGAATTGTAATCCATCAATTGGTATTAAAATCTTACTTTTATATCCTTCAAACGGTGGTTGTTTAACGGAATTTAATTTAATAATTCCTTTCGGAGAAGTATTACTTAATTGTTTATTAGCGTAGTAACTGAATGCCACAAAGCTAGTTCAAAATTTTTAGTTTGGCAAATTTGAGTAATAATTGTTTCTGACCTGCATTGATGAACTTCACAGTAGCTTTTACATTGGGTGCCTCTCCTTCTATTTTGATAACCTCGCCCTGCCCAAAGCGCTCGTGCTCAACGCGCATACCTTCTTGCAAGCCCTGAACAGCACCGGTACTAATATTAATTTTGGGCTTCGATGCCGCACTTTCAGGCTTATAATTCATACGAATGCGGGGCTTCAGCGCACTGCCGGTATTCATTTGTGGCTTTCTGAAGTTGGGTTGAGGCCGTTCGTTGCGCACAAAATCCTCAGGATTGATATCAAGATAGGCCGGATCAATGTCGCCAATAAAACGACTGGGGCGGGTATGCGTTAACTCACCGTATTTATAGCGCGAGCGGGCAAAGGAGATAGTCGCATTTTGTTCGGCTCTGGTGACGGCCACGTAAAACAGGCGTCGTTCTTCTTCCAGGCCTTTTTCACTGTCGGTTGACTGGGTAGCCGGAAACAAACCCTCTTCCACACCTACTACGTAAACATTCTTAAACTCGAGTCCCTTGGCCGAGTGAATGGTCATGAGGGTTACTTTATTAATATCGTCGGCCTTCTCATTATCCTGATCCGTCAGCAAAGCTACATCTTCCAGGAAGTTAACCAGATTGGCAGGTTCTCCTTCCTCCTGACGCGATTCAGTGAACTCTTTTATACCGTTTAATAGTTCATCAATGTTTTCGATACGCCCCTTGCCTTCAATGGACGAATCGCTATTGAGGTCTTTCATAACGCCACTGGCCGAAGCCACCTCAGCCGCCAACTCGTAGGCCGAAAGATTATCGAGTTGTGCCTTAAACTGCGCAATCATGGCCACAAAATTGGAAAGTTTCTTTTGGGTGCCGGCATTGATACCTATCTGCGTCAAATTAGGGTTTATCATCACCTGCCAAATGCTCTGGTCAGTGGCACTGGCGGCAGCAGTCAGACGATCCATGGTAGTCTTACCAATACCGCGTGTAGGATAATTAATTACACGCTTCAAGGCCTCCTGATCGGTGGGATTGATAATCAGACGGAAATAGGCCAGTAAATCTTTTATTTCTTTGCGCTGATAAAAAGACAGACCACCATAAATTTTGTATGGCAGGTTCTTTTTCCGCAAGGCCTCCTCAAAAACACGCGACTGTGCATTGGTGCGATAAAGTATGGCAAAATCTTTAAACTCACTGTGCGATTTCATGCGACGCTCAACAATATCGTTACTCACCAAAAAGCCTTCCTCAACATCGGAGTAGGCCTTGAGTACCCTTATCGGACTGCCCACATCGTTGGCCGAAAATACATTTTTATGAATCTGTCCTTTATTCTTTTCGATAATACTATTGGCCGCATTCACAATATTCTGAGACGAACGGTAGTTTTGTTCCAGCTTAAAAAGCTTATAGCCGGGGTAATCATTCCTGAAATTCAGAATATTCTCAATTTTCGCACCGCGAAAACTATAAATACTCTGGGCATCATCGCCCACCACACAGATGTTTTGATGACCTTCGGCCAGTTTTTTAATAATCAAGTACTGCGAATAGTTAGTATCCTGATACTCATCGACCATCACATAATTAAACTGACTCTGATACTTCTTGAGCACATCCGGGAAATCGCGAAAAAGAATATTGGTATTGAGTAGTAAATCATCAAAATCCATCACTCCCGATTTATAGCAGGCCTTCATATAACGCGTGTATATTTCGTACACCATAGGCATCTGCGAGGCTTTATCGGCCGCTGTGCGATTTACATCGCGCGCATAGGTAGCGGGCGTTACCAAATCATTCTTGGCTGATGAAATACGCGACAATACACTACCGGGGCGATAGGCTTTCTCGGGGAGTTTCATCTCCTTCACTATGCTCTTTATTAGGTTTTTAGAATCCTGCGTATCGTAAATCGTAAACGATGAGGGATAGCCCAAATGCTTTGACTCATAACGCAAGATACGGGCAAATATGGAGTGAAAAGTACCCATCCACAGGCTGCCGGCCACATGTTTACCCACCACGGCGCCAATACGCTCCTTCATCTCCCGCGCTGCCTTATTGGTAAAAGTAAGCGCCAGCACATGATAAGGCTTCACGCCCTGCTCTAACAGGTGAGCGATGCGATAGGTTAAAACGCGTGTTTTACCCGATCCGGCACCGGCTATCACCAGCGACGGCCCTTCTGTTTCCACAACAGCATTTCGCTGCGACTCGTTTAATCCCTCTAAATAATCCTGCACTATAAATCTGATTTATAAATGATGTACTTGATACTACAAAAATAGAAGTTCATTTTGAGAGAACGAAAGCGAAATGTAATAATATTAACCTTTTTATCGTTTGAATATTTATTATAGATTTGAGAAGAAAAGTTTATCTGTTGCATGTTAGCATACATCCGCATGCAACAACCTAACAACATTTAATAAAAAGCGGGCTATTAAGCACATAACTGCCCATTTTAATAAAGTCTTCGAGCCATGCCAAGATATTTAGTCGCCAGTAGAGTGTTCCTATTTTTACTTATCCTCAGCACAGGAATACCTGTATATGCTCAAATCACTTCCAATGCTTTTTACACTGAGACCACACAATACGGTGACGGTACCCAGGAAGATTCTATTTTTTTCTATACCAACATTGCCGGAGCCACATTAACGGCACCTCTTGGAGGCACGTATCAATGGTATCGCTATGCCGAAGCAAGCAATAGCTTTGAACCCATTGCAGGAGCTACCATGCCCTCCCTCACCAACATTACCGAAAGCGGCTACCGGGTTGATGTGGATGGACAAGCTCTTTATTGCTGGAACTTTGTGCCGGCTGCCCAGGTTGACTCTGTGGGAATCCCGATTGAATCGTGCAACGACGTGCGTGTAATGGCATACACGAGTAACAAAATATTAAGTTATTACCGCCACCGCAGCGATCACAGCGAAGTAATGGTGGACTACGGTTATGAATGGAGCTCAGAGCCTGCCGGTCCGGCCAATGAACAAAACGATTACACCTTTCGCATCAGTGCGCCCACCGAGGATACCGACTACAGCGTGGTGGTAGGCGGTAAATTTAGTCCTGCGATACCGGCGTCCAGCGGCGCTCACTTTTACACAGCCATGGCTGTTGAGGCCGTTATGCATTACGAAACCGAAGATGTGGCGGACAACGAAGCCACCGAAGGTTCTGCACCCATGACTGTGCAGTTTTATGGCGATGAGTTTGAGGGCGAGCCCTTATCAAAAGGACACATCACCGAATACAAGTGGACCGCCAATGAAACCCTGATGAACTATGGAGCCCGAACACCTTACACTTTTCAAGCCAATGGCGATTACAGCGTAGTACTTTATGTACGCAATAACGACTCGGAATGTGAAGCAGAGAGTGAGCCCCTCAACTTTAGCATCACCGATATGGTGGTAAGGGTACCCAATGCCTTTACGCCCTTCAGCACCCCCACACAAAATGACGAATTCAGGGTACTTTATCGCTCAGTGAATAAATTTACCATGCTCATTTACAACCGCTGGGGACGCAAAGTATTTCAGAGCAATAACCCCGAGGTAGGATGGGATGGACGCATTGGCGGTCGCAAGGCTGAGCCGGGTGTGTATTTCTACAAAATAGAAGCGGAAGGTTTTAATAAAGATGATAAGAAAATCCACCTGGAAGGCGCTGTTCACCTTATTGTCAACTAAGCTGTATAAACATAAACGATCGGCTACTCAGGCTGAGACATACTGACCCATTAGGACGTACGAGCAATAGAAAACCCCTTCTCTCCAGAATCATAAGGAAAGAAGGGGCTTATTTTATATTCCATTAATATCAGCTTATGCCTCCTGCTGTTCTTTTTCGAAGGCTTTCATTAGCTCCACCTGAATTTCGGGTGGCACCTTATCATATTGAGCAAACTCCATGGTATAAAAAGCACGGCCTCCGGTGATACTACTTAGGGATGTTGAGTACTTATTCATCTCCTTCAGGGGCACTTTGGCTTTAATCACCTCAAAGCCCTTTTCGCTGGACATGCCTTCAATCATGGCACGACGTCCTTGTAAATCACTCATCACATCACCCATGCGATCGCTGGGTACCTTCACCTCCACGTTGTAAACAGGTTCCAGAATTTTAGGCCCTGCATTTTTAAAAGCGTCACTAAAGGCATGACGACCGGCCAACTTAAAAGATATCTCGTTAGAATCCACCTGGTGCATCTTACCATCGTACACCCACACACGAATATCGCGCGCATAAGAACCGGTGAGTGGCCCTTCTTCCATCTTTTCCATAATACCTTTTAGAATAGCCGGCATAAAACGAGCATCGATGGCGCCACCAACAATACAGTTGTTGTAAATAAGTTTACCTCCCCAGGGGAGTTTGTGCTCTTCCGAACCTTTCACATTCAACTTAATCTCCTGCCCATCAATCTTCATGGAACCGGGGGTTGGCATATCCTCGTAGAAGGGTTCAATAATCATGTGCACCTCACCAAACTGACCGGAGCCACCTGATTGCTTCTTGTGGCGATAATCGGCACGTGCCACTTTGGTAATGGTTTCACGATAGGGGATTCGGGGCGTCAGGAACTCCACCTCAATCTTATCGTTATGCTCGATGCGCCATTTCATGGTGTTAAGATGGAACTCGCCCATGCCATGCACAATAATCTGTTTCAATTCTTTCGAATACTCAACGCTGATGGTTGGGTCTTCCTCGTGCATGCGCTGCAGGATTTCACCCAGCTTTTCTTCATCGCTCTCGTTGACTGCACGGATGGCCGTGCGATATTTAGGGTTAGGATATTTTATGGCATCAAACATAAAGTCTGTGCCTTTGCTATTTAATGTATGATTGGTATGCGTCTCTTTAAGCTTTACGGTAGCACCAATATCACCGGCCACTAACTTGTCCACCTTATGGCGATTGTTACCGGCTACACAATACAACTGAGCAATGCGCTCCTTGGCCTTACGATTCACATTAATAAGGTCCATGCCTTCCTCTACCTGTCCCGACATCACCTTAAAATAGGACACCTCACCCAGGTGAGGTTCAATACTGGTTTTAAAAACAAATAAGGAAGTGGGGCCATTTACATCGTAAGGCACTTCAGTACCATCGCTGGCGACCGGCACGGGCATCTGCGATACGTTGGGCACCACATTACCCAGAAACTCCATTAAACGACGACCCCCCATATCTTTTTTGGCCGACACACAGAAGACAGGAAACATATCACGGCCGATCAGCCCCTTGCGGATACCCTGTCGCATTTGATCTTCATTAAGTGTTCCCTCTTCAAAATAAAGCTCCATCAAAGATTCATCATTTTCAGCAGCCGCTTCTACCAAGGCATTATGTAACTCATCGGCTCGTTCTTTTTGATCGGCCGGTATATCCAGTATCTGTGGCTCGCCTCCATCGGCACCCCACTGATACATTTTCATCTTCAACACATCGATAACGGCATTAAAGCCAGGACCTACGTTAACAGGATACTGAACAATAACCACCTTGCTACCAAAGGCTTCAGCAGCACTATCCATGGTCTGGTCAAAATTAGCCTTTTCATGATCAAGCTGATTCACAACAAAAATCACGGGCTTATTATATTCCTCCGTATATCGAAACAGGTTTTCGGTACCCACTTCAACTCCCTGCGTAGCATTCAGCACCATCAAGGCCGTATCGGTAACATTTAAAGAGGTAATGGCACCATTTATAAAATCATCTGATCCGGGACAATCGATGATATTGAATTTTTTTTCTAAGTACTCGGTAAACAGTACAGACGAAAAAACCGAGTAACCATATTCATGCTCCACCCGGTTATAATCTGCTACTGTATTCTTACTCTCAACGTCGCCACGACGTTTGATGACACCGCCTTCGTAAAGCATTGCTTCGGCGAGGGTGGTTTTACCCGAGCCGCTACCACCGAGCAGCGCCAGATTTTTTATTTGATCAGCTTGGTAAACTTTCATAAAGCTTAATTTAAGAGTTTGTAATTATTTTAGGTAAAATATGGGTATCTGTAAAATTAGTAATATTTGCATAACATGCAAGTCATTAAGGTCAAACAAAACAGGCATTTCCCTCTTTTTACGGTGCCCACATCTGCTGCCGGTTGAGCAAAGATTGCATGGGGATGAAGCGGCACTCCCCCACCTCTATACAGGCACAAGGTTGAAATTGAAAGCTAATATCCGTAATTTGCTTATTCACCAGTTTAATTGAAATGACCCGACAGAGGCGTCCTGACAGGCTAAATCAAACTTTTACCCCATGTCAATACATTAAAAACCTCGCGCAATGATAATAGAAGGAGAAGCAAAGAAATTAAAGATAATTATCGGCGAGGATGACAGGGTGTATCAACGCCCCTTATTTGAAGCCATCGTTTTCGCTGCCAAAAAATATAAGATGGCAGGTGTCACCGTCACCAAAGGGCTAATATCGTATGGTGCCAACAGCCTGATCAACGACAGTAAAGTTTTTTCACTGTCGCAGGAGACACCAATCATCATTGAATTAGTGGATCGGGAAGAACGCATCAATAGCTTCGCTGAAATTGCGGCCAAGCTGCTGGAAAAGGCCAATGCCGGCGGTATCATTTTCAGCGAATCGGCCGAAGTACTTATCTACCAGCATGCGAAACAGGACAACAACGGATAGCGCAACTCCATATTAATGAAAACAACCCAGGCACAACAGCTTGCTCATATTGCCTATCATAGCTATATTTGGCCTCCCAACATGGTAGATATGATTAAAAAAGCTGTACTCTTCTTCATCCTGTTACTTTCAATTGCACATGCCGGCCAAAGTCAAAAAGTGGCCTCTTCACGCCCCAAGTTGGTGGTGTTCATTTTAGTTGATCAATTGAGCACCGAGCAGATTGTAGCTTTTCGTGATCAGTTTTCCGACAACGGATTTAATCGTCTTATCAACGGGGGAGCTTTCTATCGCAATGCAGCCTACACCTCTGCCTCCAGTTATTTTGGCACTAACCTGGCCACACTGTCAACAGGGTGCCATCCGGCCACTCATGGCATTGTATCCGACTGGTGGTACGACCGGGTGCGCAAAAAAGAAATCAATGCAGCCTACGGCGAAATCAACCCCTTACCCGACACGCCCCGGCAACAACCTTCGGCTCGGCTATTGCAAACATCCACCATTAGCGACGAGCTAAAATGGATGTACAACCAACGGGCACGTATATCAGTCATCGGCATTAACCCCAGCCACCTTGTATGGAGCGGTGGTCATGCACCCGATTACCTCTACCGTGTCAACCCTCACCACGGAGACATACAGCTAATCAGTCCACAAGACAGCAGCCTGAAAGCTCCTGAGTGGGTTCAGCAATTCAATGACAAACAGTTACTGCAAACCTACAGCAGCCGCACCTGGGGACCTCTGAAAGACCTGAGACAGTACCACCAGATGCGATATTTCAGCGATCAACGCGCCAATGCCAAGCCTTTTTTATATACCCTTGATAAACAAGAAGGAGTAGGTGCCTACATTCCGGTTATTCATTCGCCCTATGGAAACAAGCTGATACGCGACTTTGCCATGGCCCAAATTATCAATGAGGAATTGGGAAAAGGGCCGGTTACCGATGTTCTTACCCTGCATTTTACGGCACGCACGGTACATGGTAAACTACAGGGAGGATTCGATGCCGAAACGCAGGACATGCTGATGCGCCTGGATGAGGAGATTGCCAATCTACTGAAAAATATCGACCAGGAGGTGGGTCTGGAAAATACATTAGTAGCTCTTACTTCGGTATCAGCACCGATCAAGCCTATGGAGGATATCATCAAACAGAATATACCCACCGGTTTATTTAGTGGCGATAAAGCAGCCTCACTGGCCAATCTTTTCCTCATGGCCAAATATGGACAAGGCAAATGGGTGATGACCTACAATGACGGTCAGATCTACCTGAATCATGACTTGATCGCCGAGCGAAAAGTTAATCGGGAAGAGATGAAAAAAGAGGCGGCTCGCTTCCTTAGCGACATGCAGGGTGTGACTTATGCCATACCCCTTACACAACTACAATACACCGCAGCTAACATAAGCTCTTATAACAGTCTAAAACACAACTACCATCCTGATCGATCGGGCGACATCGCCATTAAGGTACAGCCGGGCTGGTACGAAGAACTGTCGGATGGACGACGCATCAAGCGCAACTGGAGTGCTGCCTACTTGCCATTGATTTTTTATGGCTGGAAAATTAACCCTCAGGATGTTTATCAGGCCATATCCATGACACGCTTTGCACCAACCGTATGCTCCTTTCTGGAGATCCCTTTTCCCAATGGCTGCGAGGGAGAACCATTGCCCAACCTTATTTATTAAAACATTGTCTAACGGCGCAAAAATCACGGAGCAAGGATAAATCCTTTTCCAGCACATTGCCCACCACCACCAGATCAGCACCGGCCTCAAAAGCCTTCTCAACACCGTCTGTAGTGGTAATACCGCCCCCTACCATCAGGGGTATATCCAGGGCTTCATGCACTTGGGCAATCATAGCCGGCTGAATGGGGGATACTGCTCCACTACCGGCATCCATATAAATGAGTTTCATACCCAGGTATTGACCCGCCAGCGCAGTAGCCACGGCAATATCATTTTTATCCTTCGGTATGGGCTGTGTCTGACTAATGTATTGTACCGATGTGGGTTTACCACCATCCACCAGCAAATAACCCGTAGGTATGGCCTCTATCCCATGGGCTTTGATCAAAGGAGCAGCCGTTACATGGTGACTAATGAGAAATTCGGGATTGCGCCCCGATAGTAAAGACAAAAAAATGATGGCATCCACCTCCTTACAAACCTGCAACGACGATCCGGGATAGAGAATAACCGGCAGATCAATGTGCTTTTTTAGCGCACAAATAAAATCTCCCGTATCCACACTTACCAGACTTCCTCCCACCAATATCAAATCAGGCTTTGCCTCATCCAACAAAGGCTTAAGGCTAGCCATCTGATGCAAGGGAAACTTATCGGGATCGATGAGAAAGGCCAGCTGCTTATGCCCCTTCCGGTAAGGCTTATATATCTGTTCGTAAATCATGATTAATCAATTAGCAATATACCAGGGTATAATCCCCTGTGAACTTATAATAAAGCTTTAAGTTCCTGACTGACTGCTGATGATAAAAAGACGCAGACAACACACCTGCCTCCTTCAGCTCAAAAGGATCAATAACAAACTGCTCCTTAAACACTACACCATAAACATCGTAGTACTTATAGAGCGTCTCTTTGGCCGACCACAGCACGGTCAGATACTCTTTCCTTCTGTCTCCGGGTATATAAGCCACTTCGGCGGGATGAACAAAGCGGGTACTCACCTTTTCAACGCGGGGCGAGCATATTTCAATATCGAGTGCGGTGGGCTGCTCACTAAGGCACACCGCTGCATAGCCTGCCGTGTGCGACATGCTGATATGTCGTCTATCGTTGATCAGCGACGGCTTACCACTGTTGGCATAGCACACTGCCGGATATGCGCTAAGCATCTGCTGAAGGGCTACCCTACAACTCAACCACTCCTTTCGGCGTCGATCGAGCCTAAACATTTCGAGCCGCTGACGATCCTCATCAGACAGATCAATGAGCTTACGTAAATCAGGCAGGCTTTCCTCCATTTCCCATACCGCCACTTGAAGTGGTGGACAATCATCAATCAAGGCATGTAATGGCATGGCGAGTCAGTTATTCCATTGTATCGTTTCCATTAGATGCATCACATCTTCATGGACAAAATTAATTACAGGTGCCAGGCTATCCTGATTGGGTATGGCATTGAAATAAAGGGCACCCCGGATAAAATGATGCAGGCTATCGGTGGCAAAAAACTGTAAGGGCGAAGCTGCTTCTCCCCTAATCTCATAAAGAACACCGGTAACCTTCCGCTCTTCATTGTAAAACATTCGCTCATTAATGGCATCGGCCTTAATGGTGTGCTTATAAGCCAACTTACGGCTATCCTCCATAAGCTCATTGAAATTATTATTCACCGCCTTATAACTGATGTGTATCTGCCCGTCAAAATCAGGAAAAACAACATTCACCCAGTGCTGCTCAGCATTGGCACTTGTGTCGCGCACTACGTGGGCATAATTCGGATAATCAAAGCGAAAGGGATGAGCCTCATTAAAGACCTGATAGCCCCGCTCAGGAAAAGAAATTCGAAAATAACCCCTCGGCTTGGGAGTATGTTGCTGTTTACAGGCCGTAACAATGCACAGCACAGCTATTATCAAGCCCATCCATTTTATTTTGTTTCCTGTCATTCTCATTTCTTTAGCTCAAACTTCACTTTTTTAATCCTTCGATTGTCGGCGGCCACAATGGTAAATATACAATTCTCGTACTTTACCACTTCGTTCTTTTGCGGTATCTCACCACGCAGCTCTAATATAAGACCCGCCAGCGTTTCGGCCTCGCCCCTTACGTCGGCAAACAACTCCTCATCGGTTTCCGTAATCTTATGGAAATCGTTTAACAGCACCTTGGCTTCAAACACCAGTGAGCCATCCGGCAGGCTCGTGAAGAAATCCTCATCATCATCGCGCTCATCACTTATATCGCCCACAATCTCCTCTAATATATCTTCAAGCGTAACAATACCCATTGTTCCGCCATATTCATCCACCACAATAGCCATGTGTATTTTCTGTGCCTGAAACTCCTCCAGCAAGTCATTGATCATCTTTGTTTCCGGCACATAGTAGGCTTTGCGTATCAACTGCTGCCATTCAAAATCATCTCCTTCATCAAGGTGAGAAAGTAAGTCTTTCACATACAAAATACCTTTTACATTATCGGGCGTTTCGTCAAATACCGGAATGCGCGAATAGCCGGAATCAATGATCACCTGCAGCACCTTGTTATAGCCACTCTTTATTTCCACATCAATCACATCAACACGGGCCGTCATAATCTCCGACACATCAATGTTACCAAATTTAACGATGCCCTCCAGAATGTCTTTCTCATCAGAAATATCGCTACCGGTAAGCTCCAGCGCATGCGAAATATCATCCATGGAAAGATTCCCCACTTTTCGGGCAATACGCCGGTTTACCAGATTGGTCGAACGCGTGAGCATAAGGCTTAAAGGCTTCAGAAGGCGCGTAAACCACATAAGCGGATAAGCCATAAAACCAGCGAACTTACGCGAATATTGTGAAGCATACACTTTGGGCAATATCTCGCCAAAAAACAGGATAAGACCCGTGATGAAAATTATTTCAAAAATAAATTTAACGGTGGCGTTCTCCCCAAAATCAACAATGGCTGCCGCAATAAAAGAAGTGAGTATAACGATGGCAACATTCACAAAATTATTACTGATGAGAATGGTTGCCAGCAAGGTTTCTTTGTCTTGCAAATGCCGCAACACCATTCGACTCTTTTTACTATCCTCCTCCTTCAGGCACTGTAAATCTGCAGGTTCGAGGGAGAAAAAAGCAACCTCGGAACCGGAAATCAATGCCGAGAGCAACAAAAGCAATACATTAACTAACAAGGCTATGAGGGTAGCCAGGGTGAATGGTAAAAATTCCAGCCCCTGAGAGCTGGAATGAATTATCTGACTGATACTATCGGTTTCCAATCAAAATATTTTTTAGATCGTCGTAATTAAAATGGCAGGTCATCTGTCTCGTCACCACCCATAAACGAGTCCTCCTGCGGCGGATTAGCCGGTGCCTGACTCTGGGCAGTAGCCTGCTGTGAGGCAGCTCCTACTGCACTTTGAGACGTAGCAGGATTATCAGACTTGCGTCCCAGCAGTTCTATATTATCGGCATAAACCTCAGTCATATATCGTTTCACACCATCCTTATCGTCGTATGAACGAGTGCGTATTTTACCTTCGATATAAAGTGGGGTCCCCTTCTTTACATAGCTTTCTACTATTTTGGCAAGTCCGCGCCAGGCAACTATATTATGCCACTCGGTTCGGTCGGGCACGGTCTGACCATCGCGTGAAGTATAGCCCCTTTCGGTAGTTGCCAGGGGGAAGTTAGCCACCGCGTTATCGTTCTCAAAATACCGCACATCAGGGTCTTTTCCTACATTACCCAACAATATAACTTTATTAACCGACATATCTTAAATATTAAGTTTACAAGTTTAAAATTACAAACTTTAATGTAAAAACAAAAGTAGTTTAATCTTGCTCAAGGCCTATTTTTTCGTTTATAAAATTCGCTATCAGCTGCGAAAACGGGTACTGTTTAAGAGATTCTTTATGGACCAATTGGTAATTGCCACCCAACAAGGGCAGCACTTCTGCACCAGCCGCAAAAAACCGCACATGAATAAGCTGATGTGTTAGCATATGCTTTCTTTCATCCAGCAGAACCAGCTGCTGTTCCTTCATTCCCGGCAATCGCGTTGCAGCCGTATGCCGAACAGTTTCGAGCAAAGGCAGCTGATACAAATTTTTCCAAATATCTTTTTCTTTACGCTGTTCCACATAGATACCTCCCTCTTGCTCAACAAAAAAATAATTGAAATAACGCTTCTTCTGTGTCACCGACTTGTGCTTCACCGGTAGTTTATCAATTTGATGCGCGGTGTAAGCCACACAGCTAAGTACAAAAGGACACTTATCACATAGGGGGTTAGTTGGTTTACACACAGTGGCCCCCAACTCCATCATCGCCTGATTATGCTGCCCTGGCTGTTGTGCATCGAGCAGGTCGGTCGCCACAGCGGCAAACTCCTTCTTCCCCGGACCACTATCGATAGGCGTATCGATGCCTTTATAACGCGCCAAAAAACGATAAACATTACCATCAACGGCGGCATGCGGCAGAGCAAATGCAATGGAGGCAATCGCAGCTGCGGTGTATTCGCCCACTCCTTTTAATCGCAGTATACCTTTATAAGAGTCGGGAAAGTGACCGTTTAATTCCTTCACAATGTAGCGAGCTGCTGCGTGTAAATTACGTGCCCTGGTGTAGTACCCCAAACCCTGCCAAAGACGCAGTACTTCTGCTTCACTAGCCGCTCCTAAGTCATTAACCGTTGGATACTTATCAATAAATCGATGATAATAATCCAATCCCTGCGCCACACGCGTCTGTTGCAGTATCACTTCCGATAACCATATCTTATAGGGATCCACGGTGTTGCGCCAGGGTAACTCACGCTGGTTATTCCTATACCAATGCGACAAAATTAGTGCGAAATCAGTCATTATTAATTTTTTAAGCAAAAGTAAAGCATTTGTTTTTTTTTATTGAGATTTACTCTATCTTTGCAGTCTGAATTTTAGAAAACGACCGTAAATAATTGATAATTAAATAATTTTAAGAAAAAATGACAAAGGCTGATATCGTAAACGAGATTTCAAAAAATACTGGAATTGAAAAGGTTACAGTTCAGAAGACTGTTGAGGCTTTTATGGATACTATCAAGGGTTCTTTGGTTAAAGGTAAGAATGTATACCTGAGAGGTTTTGGTTCTTTTGTTGTTAAAGAGCGTGCCGAAAAAACTGCACGTAACATCTCTAAGAACACAACCATTATTATCCCAGCTCACTTCATCCCTTCGTTCAAGCCTTCTAAGAGCTTTGTAACAAAAGTTAAAAATAACGTAACAAAATAATTATAACCATTTAAAACGTTGAGCCATGCCAAGTGGAAAAAAAAGAAAAAGACATAAGATGGCTACGCACAAGCGTAAAAAAAGATTAAGAAAAAACCGTCATAAGAAGAAGAAGTAATTTCTTTAGTCTTTAAGAATTTGCAAACAGAAAGTAGAACACTTTCTGTTTGTTGTTTGTATTTATATACAACGATCTTTGAAATAAAATTGCGATCTTATAGTGAATGCAGAACTGTTTGTAGATGTCACTCCTGATCATCTTTCATTAGCATTAATGGAAGACAGACGCTTAGTTGAGCTCCGCAAGGAGACCAGCAATGTTCAATTTGCAGTAGGCGATATTTATTTGGGCCGTGTTAAAAAAATTATGCCCGGACTAAATGCCGCCTTTATTGATGTAGGGTACGAGAAAGATGCTTTCTTACATTATCTAGATCTTGGACCACAATTTCGTTCCTTACAGAAATTCCTCAACATTGCACAAGCTAAGAAAGGAGTAGTGTCATTGCACAAGCTTAAACCGGAATCCGACATTAATAAGCACGGAACCATTCCGGAAGTTCTTACAGGAGGCCAGCATGTATTGGTTCAGGTAGCCAAAGAACCAATATCAACCAAAGGCCCACGATTAACATCAGAACTATCGATAGCAGGGCGTAATATTGTACTATTACCATTCTCCGATAAAGTGTCGGTAAGCCAGAAACTCTCTTCGTCCGAAGAAAAAGCCCGACTTAAACGACTTTTGACGAGTATTAAGCCAAAGAATTTCGGAGTCATCATCCGCACCGTTGCCGAAGGTAAGCAGGCAGCCGAACTGGATAAGGAGCTCCGCATGCTGGTTAAACGGTGGGAAGAACACACTTCACGTATTAAAGATGTGAAAGCCCCCGGACTGGTAATGGGTGAAATAGGACGTACCTCAGCGCTATTACGTGATATACTCAATCCGTCATTCAATACGATTTATGTGAATGATGAGGAAGTATACAAGGAGATTAAGGAATATGTGGGATTAATTGCCCCAGACCGTCAAAAAATTGTAAAACATTACAAAGGTGCGGCCGGTATATTTGACCAGTTTCATGTTAACCGACAGGTTAAAGCGCTCTTCGGCAAAACCGTTTCGTTTAAAAGCGGTGCCTACCTGATTATAGAGCACACCGAAGCCCTTCATGTGATAGATGTTAATAGTGGTAACCGTTCCAAATCAGCTTCCAATCAGGAAAACAATGCTTTGGAAGTGAACCTGGCTGCTGCCGATGAAATTGCCCGACAATTGCGTTTACGCGACATGGGTGGCATCATCGTGGTCGATTTTATCGATATGCAAAACAACGAAAACCGTCAAAAGGTATTCGAAAAAATGAAACAGGCCATGGCGTCTGATCGAACCAAACACAACATCTTACCGCTTAGTAAGTTTGGATTGATGCAAATCACACGCCAGCGAGTACGACCTGAGTTGCATATCAAGACCAGCGAAGGATGTCCCACATGTAACGGAACCGGTACCATTGCACCATCATTGTTTTGGGCCGAGAATATCGAGGCTGCTGTAAAAAAAGCTGTGCATGACCTAAAAATGAAGAAATTGACCCTGAATGTACATCCAATGGTGTATGCGTATCTGAAAAAAGGGTTTCCATCACAAGTATTGAAATGGAAATTTGAATATACGCACGGCCTGAAGGTGCTACCTTCCGACTCTCTAGGAATACTGGAGTTCAAGATATTAGATAATGATAAAAATGAGGTTGACCTATCATAGGTCAACCTTTTTTTATTTCTACTGATATAAGTCATGCAAATACATCCCCTTCCCTGTCACCCCCTTCAACACTTCAGGTGTCTTTTATCGTACAATGGTAACGAAACGCTTCGTGCGCAAAATCATACTCTTGGAAGCTACATTAACGTTGCGATAACAAGGTGTGACCAATGCTGTACAAGGTAAATATTGTAACTTTGCAAACATCTACAGATGTAGATACCTGATAGATGAATCAAATCATCCATCAGGGTATTTCTACGGTAACTGAAAACAAATAAAATAAAATGAAAAAAACATTAGCAACACTCGTACTTTTGTTAACGGTTTTATCCGGTAGTATTGCCCAGTTTGAGCAACACATCACCTGGAAATTCTCCACCAACAACCTGGACGATGGAAAGGTTGAGATTGTTTGCGAGGCAAGCATTGACGAAGGATGGCATATTTATTCATCGGTACTGCCCGAAAATACAGCCGTACCCACCAACATCGAAATTGAAGAAAACCCTGCCTACACCGTTCTGGATGGCATCAGTGAAGAACCCACCCCAACCGTTCATTTTGACGAAACCTTTGGGGCCGAGTTACGCTGGTTTGACAATAAGGCGACCTTTAAAAAAGTGGTTCAGCTAAAGCAAGAAGGCGAAGTTACTATTAAAGGCTATATCGAGTCGATGATCTGTAACGACGAAACCTGCATGCCACCCGATATGGTTGACTTTGAACTAACGGTAAACAGCTCATCTCCTGTAGCCGAGAAAGTAAGTGAAACTGAAAGTGAAGATAGCAGCAGCACCGAACAGTCCTATTGGGGCATCTTCTTTCTGGCCTTTGGTGGTGGTTTAGCAGCATTACTTACACCCTGTGTATTTCCAATGATACCCATGACTGTGAGCTTCTTCACCAAAACAAGTTCAAGCAAGGCGGCCGGTATTCGCAACGGCGTGAGCTATGGACTTTCTATCATTGCTATTTATCTGGTTTTGGGTGTTGCCGTAGCCTCCATCTTTGGTGCCAGCGCACTTAACCAATTATCAACCAGTGTGTGGTTTAACCTGTTCTTCTTCTTACTATTGGTTGTATTTGCAGCCTCCTTTTTTGGAGCTTTCGAAATTGTTATGCCCAGCTCATGGGTTAATTTCACCACTAAGAATGAGGATAAGGGCGGATTCCTGGGCATCTTCTTTATGGCCTTTACACTGGCCCTGGTTTCATTTAGTTGCACCGGACCCATCGTAGGCGCCCTCTTGGTAAATGCGGCGCGTGGTGGCCTTATTGGACCCATTGTAGGCATGCTGGGCTTCTCCTCTGCACTGGCATTACCTTTTGCTTTTTTTGCAGCGTTCCCGGGTTATCTTAACTCATTGCCCAAGTCAGGCGGATGGCTCAATTCGGTAAAAGTAATCCTGGGCTTCCTGGAGCTGGCCTTTGCCTTTAAATTTCTATCCATTGCGGACATGACCATGGGCTGGCACATCTTGGAGCGAGAAGTATTTATTGCTATCTGGATTGCTATTTTTGGTGCTATGGGCTTCTATTTCTTAGGAAAAATTCGATTACCACACGATTCACCCATGGAACACATACCGGTATCACGCTTTATGCTAGGTATTGCAACATTAGCTTTCACCATTTACATGATTCCGGGCTTATGGGGAGCTCCTGTTAACCTCATTAGCGGAATGCCCCCTTCGAAAGACTATTCAGAATCGCCATTCGGTGTTGGCTATCAATCACCGGTCACGGGTGGTGGAACAGCTCAATTTACCATGCCCGATGGCATGAACTATGGACCGCAAAACATCCCTGCATTTAAAGATTATGACAAAGCGCTTGCTTACGCCAAGGAAGTTAACAAACCATTACTGCTTGATTTTACAGGTAAAGGATGTACTAACTGCCGCAAAATGGAGGATAAAGTATGGTCCAACCTGGACATTAAAAACATGCTGAGCAACGATTTTATATTAGTATCCTTATATGTAGATGATCGCAAAAAGCTGGATGAACCGTATGTATCCGAATTAACCGGCAAAACAATACGCACGGTAGGGCAAAAATGGGCTGAGTTTCAGATGGAACGTTATCAGCAGCAGGGACAGCCTTACTATGTAATTATCGACGAAGAGGAGACAACATTGAACACTCCAACGGCCTACAACCCGGACATTAAAGCATACAAGAGCTGGCTGCTCGACGGCCTTGAGCAATACAAAAATAATTAAGCGAAATAGTTCGCTATCAAACAAAGCCCTTTCTCATGCAGAAAGGGCTTTTTATTTGACGAGTATTTACTGGCGTTTATGGAGTAAAAATAAGAGTTAATAAAAATATTGTAGGGTCAGTGTTACACAAATCACTAAATAACATAGCTTTAGCGTAATATTTTTGGGACAAACCTTACGCTAATGAAGAAACTTTTACTCCTGCTAAGCTATACCCTGCTTGCTTCTGCGGAACTAATGGCGCAGAATAATGCCGGACAATTATCGGAAGAGCAAATATATCGAAAGGGCAATAAATACAATACCTGGTCGATAACCGTGGGGGCTGGACCGGTTATTTATTATGTGGACGTAATTGACTACACTACATTTCCGAGCAGTAACTGGAAATTTGCACCCACCATCATGATCAGCAAGCAGTTTAACCGTCCCTGGGGACTCGATCTGCAATGGATGCGAGCCAATATGTACGGGCAGAAGAACACCCGCTACTTCGAGGGCGATCTGTACGACATCACGCTAAACGGAACCCTCAATATCAATCAACTGGCCATTTTTGGTCCCATCAGCGACAAATGGAACATCTATGCCAAGCTGGGGATCGGGCTCAGCTACTTTAGAAGCCGACTCTTCCGATTAACCGAAGGCAGTTACACCGATCCTGAGACCGGCGAGATTGAATACCTAAACCCCGGTGATATACTGAAGGTAAAGCATGTGTATGAAACAATCGGTGGCTATCCCACACCCCATGGCTGGACCGATGACGACTATCTGGTAATGGGCTATGAACGACGGGGTGAAGGAGCACCCAATAAAAAGACTAAACGCAACAGTGAAGTGGTGATTCCCTTCGGTGTAGGCGTTAAATATCGTCTCAATAGAAATTTCGATTTAGGGGCTGAGATAATGATGCATCACTTAAATGCCGATAACCTGGATGTTAACCTCACGGGTGCAGACAATGATGGGTACATGATTACTTCGCTGAACCTGACCTATAAACTGGGTAAAAAGAATAAGCGACATGCTGCCTGGACCTACAAGGATTTTAACCTCAATTACCGCCGTCAGCGGGAGCACGACCCCATGGCTCACAAGCTGGATTCCTTAAAACAACAGATCGAATACCTGGCCATGCAAGACTCAGCCAGTGCTGATACCAGTACAATTATAACCGAATCAATTGAGTTTAAGGAAAATATCGCTGCCTCCATCTTTTTCGACTTTGATAAATCAGTCATTACGAAAGAAGCACATATGACACTGGCACAGGTGGCTCAGGCCATGCTTCGCGACCGATCTTTGCGAGTGAAAATAGTAGGATACACTGACGAACGGGGATCGTACGACTATAATATCAAACTCAGCCAGCGTCGTTGCCGGGCAGCCATGAAAGTACTGGTGGATGAATATGCCATTGATGGCGAACGCTTTGAAATTGACTATAAAGGAGAAACTGAGCTCTTATCGGATACCCAAAAGCTGGCCCCCCGCGGCCTTCATCTGGTGAATCGCAGGGTTGATCTATTTGTGATTATCGAGTAGCCTATGAAACGATTAAGAAACATAGCCCTGAGTACAGCTGTGCTGCTCGCCATAACAAACATCGTCAACGCACAGTTT
Organism: Carboxylicivirga longa; assembly: GCF_050589825.1. NCBI lineage: Bacteria > Pseudomonadati > Bacteroidota > Bacteroidia > Marinilabiliales > Marinilabiliaceae > Carboxylicivirga > Carboxylicivirga longa. The sequence goes on from NZ_JBNGOZ010000008.1 coordinate 207,488, forward strand.
GCCTCCGATCATCGGAATCTGGAAGAATACCAGCGATATTCGCGTGATAAGGTATTCAACACCTGGTCGCTGGCCATTGGCTATGGCCCATTGGTCATGCAAAACGACCTAACTTCCTATGCGGTCTTTCCCGATCGTCACTGGACCTTTGGCCCCATGGTAAAATTATCGAAGCAAATACATCCGGCCTGGGCCTTTGATTTTCAATTAATAAGCAGCGACTTCCACTCGGGTAACGAAACCTTTTACAGTGCTGGTAACCTGTACGATTATTCAATCAATGCCGTCACCTACATTAATCAATGGTTTGCCTATCCCGGTCCAATGCGAGATCGCTGGAATGTATTTCTGAAAATTGGTGCAGGACTAACGGCCTATAGAACACGCGTTCATTATACAGACAACGATGCTGTGGTGCACTATCGCGACTGGGCGCCCCGTAATGCAGAGGCAGGCTATCTTGTTTTGGGCTATGATGCCCATAAGCCCGACCGCAAGGTAGGACGCGTCAGTGAGTTACTTATCCCAATGACGCTTGGCCTACAATACCGTATCAATCGCAATTTTGACATTGGATTTGAAACCTCAATGCGCTGGTCCATCGAAGATAAGCTGGATAACGTGCTGTCGGGTGCCGATAACGATAAATATTGGTACACCAACATACACCTGGCATATAAGCTGGGGAAAAAGAATAAACGACATGCCCGCTGGACACACCGTGGCTATGGATTCAATGTATTTGGCAAGCCCAAGAAAGATCCATTGGCCGATGAAGTGGCAATGCTTGAACAGCAGCTGCAAGACTATGCTTCCACGCGGGTTATTAAAACCGATTCCATCACTATTCGCCACCATGCCCTGCGCATTTACGGCAGCAACCACATGGTATCGGTATACTTTAACGCAGCCAATAATAAGCTGGATACGCGGGATCATATTGAACTGGCCACCATTGCTTTATACATGACTAAACACCCCAATGCAAGAGTGGACATATACGGATACAACGATCATCTTGAAGATGCCACTGAGAATTTAGCCATCAGCCAAAAGCGCTGCGAAGAGGTCCTCTCCTACTTTGTAGATGACCTGGGCATCAATAGAGAGCGCTTCCATCTGTATCCCAAGGGAGAAGACGACCTGTTGATCCAAAAAAGGAAGGGTAAAAACAAAACATTAGACATCATTAACCGGCGTGCCGATGTGGTGGTGATTGAGCCTTAAATGAACTATTTCGCGTTTTGTGATGTTTTTCATGTGCGGCAATGAGTGAACCCTACTAACGGTTTATCCATTAACTTAGCGTGCACCAGGGTACATCATTCATAGTCGGCGAGGTTGTTTTACACTTTAAACGAAAGTATATGATAAGATGCTGGGCACACAACTGCAAAGACATTAGTGACAAAATATTTATCTTCGATATTTTTCAAAAAAAAGGCTTTGTAGATAATGTCGATAATTTTCTTAAATCGGGCAATCTGGGAGAGTCACCGAACGATTGCGAAACCGATGATCAACACAGCTGTATCGATAACGAAGGCTGACAAAACCAAAACCCATGAGACCCAATTCCACGAACAATACCCTGCCCATTGTCTATTACGATGGACAGTGTCATGTTTGTGATGGCTTAATTATATTCCTAAAAAATGTGGGTGCTGAAAACAAGCTGCATCTTATCCCTTTTCAGTTGGTGATGAACGATGTACCCAACGAACTCATGCTCACCGACGGTTCCAGTCACTACATAGCTGATGAAGCCCTGCTTAAACTATTGGCCATTCTTGGTGGTGGGTTTCTATTGATGGCGTGGCTATTAAAAATACTACCAAAGCCATGGCGCCGCAGATGCTACTACTACTTGGCCGGTAATCGCTATCGATTCTTTGGCAAGCGCAGCTGTTCTATCACTTAAGTACAAAGCTAAATTCTATCTGCTTTATAGATCCAAGGTACCCTCTTGTTCAGCCTTATATTTTTTTGCCAGGAGGCTAAGTAGCTTACTGTAGTTTTTGAGTGCCGAATCAGTTTGTTGCGATACCGTCTGATTTTTAAGTTTCATCAGAAAAGCACCATAAATAGCAGTCAGACAGATTTCGATATCGTTGGCCAGGGCATTTCCCGATTTATTATCGAACTCCTGTATACTGGCCGCCATACTATTGTATAAATGCTGATAAGCCACTTCATTGGGCGCTTTCAACAAAGCGTTATGCAAACGATTTACATCATTTAAAGTGTTAATATTAATCTGCAAATGACCTTTCTCGGATTTATTCTCCAAACGCATCATCTCACATAAGTTAGCCCACCAGTCACGTATCTCAAGTAATGTATCCTCTGCTTGTTGATAACCACTAATAATATGCTTATCAATCTGGCCCATATCCAACTTATTGGCACGAATCAAATCCTCTACCTGCCACATATACAAGAGGTATTCAATAATATTTTCCTTCTTCTTTTGTTGCGCTATAATCATAGTCTAAACTTTAAAAATCCCAATCGCCATCCTGTAATTTCTCCAGGTCACGTCTGTCTTTCTTAGTGGGTCGCCCCGTACCCCTATCGCGGTTGGCATTACTGGCCAGCCGGGATAATTCCAGCATCTCCAACTGTTCGGCCGGCGTAATATCCTTCACAAAATCAGGTGTCAGCTTGGCTCCCATGCGTTTCTCGGCAACATCCAACACCTTAAAGCGACGGATGATGGGTGGGATGCGAATATCAATCTCATCGCCCTGATGAATCATGCGCGATGATTTTACCGGCATGCCATTAATGGATACCTTCCCTTTTTTGCAGGCCTCAGCAGCCAGGCTTCGTGTTTTAAACAAACGCACAGCCCACAGGTACTTATCAATTCTTACTCCTGTTGCACTCATCTATTTATTATTAAACTGACTCATGGCTCGGGCAGCACCCACAGTGGCAAAGGCCTTCACCATTTCTTCGGCTACCTTGGTGCGTTCCATCAAATCCACCCACTCTTCATCGCTCCATTTGCCCAATACAAAATCAACTTGCCTACCTTTGGCAAAATCATTACCAATACCAAAGCGTAAGCGCGAATAGGCAGCAGTACCCAGGCTACTTTGTATGCTCTTCAGCCCATTATGACCAGCATCGCTTCCCTTGGTTTTAAGCCGCAAAGTACCAAAAGGCAGTGCCAGATCATCCACAACCACCAAAAGGTTAGAGACAGCTATTTTTTCCTTTTGCAGCCAGTAGTTAATGGCACGACCACTCAGATTCACATAAGTATTGGGCTTCAGCATAATAAAACTGCGCGCCTTGAATTTAAACCGAGCCACAGCACCATAGCGTTCCTCCTCAAAGCGCACGTCATTTCTTTTGGCAATGGCATCCAAAACCTCAAAACCCACGTTGTGACGCGTTTGATCATATTCTTCACCAATGTTTCCTAATCCAACTATCAGGTACTTCATGTCTGCAGGTGTATTATCTTTCTCGCTTTTAAAAAATCGTTTAAAGAGCCTCAGCATTTATATTCCATATTTACCGTTGGGCTAAAATACAAAAACCTCCATAAATAAATATGGAGGTTTCGTATATCATTTGTAATGATTACTCGGCTGACTGCTGAGCAGCACGTGCAGCACGTGTTAAACGTACAGCTACCACAACAGCATTCTTAGCATTTAACAGCTCAAGGTTCTCATATTCCAACTGACCCACTTGCATGGTCTTACCCAGTCCAAGCTTATCAATGTTGATATCCAATGTATCAGGCAGGTTCTTAGCCAGACCGCGTACTTTCAGCTTACGCTTCTCTAACTGCAATTTACCACCAGCCTTCACACCTTCTGCAAAACCATTCAGTTTAACAGGGATTTCGATTACCACAGGCTTGTCTTCTTTCACCTCAAGGAAATCAGCGTGTAACATCTGCTCTTTAACAGGGTGGAACTGCGTATCCTGAAGAATAGTAGGATATACTTTTCCATCAATATTTACATTGATGATGTAAACATTAGGGGTGTAAATCACTTTACGGAACTCAGACTCCTGAGCAGTAAAATGAATGTTTTGCTCACCACCGTAAATAACACAAGGTACTTTACCTTCAGCACGTAGGGCTTTGGTCGATTTCTTACCTAACTCGGCACGTACAGTACCTTTAATTTCAATTGTTTGCATAATTCTTTATTTAAGTGCTACTCAAAATTAACCATGTGTGGTAAATTTCCCATCACACGCTTGCTCTAAAGCGGCTGCAAAGTTAATACTTTAGATCAAGAATTGATTACTTATCGACTGATAATTATATACTTTTTCAATCGTATCGGCAAAAAGCTGCGCCGCCGACAGGACCTTAATCTTATCAGATTGCTGCTTTAATGGAATCGAATCGGTGACATACAATTCAGTCAGCCCTGAATTTTCAATACGCTCGTAAGCAGGACCCGACAACACAGCATGAGTGGTAAATGCGCGAACACTCTTGGCTCCCGCCTCCAGCATCATATCCGCTGCCTTCGTAAGTGTACCGGCAGTATCCACCATATCGTCAACGATAATTACGTTCTTTCCATTCACATCACCAATAATGCGCATCTCATCTACTACATTGGCTTTTGAGCGATGTTTGTGGCAAATCACCATGGGTGTTTCCAAAAATTTAGCGTAGGTATTGGCACGCTTGGTTCCTCCCACGTCAGGTGAAGCAATTACCAGATCGTCCAGATTCATGTGCTTAATATGAGGCACAAAAATAGACGAGGCGTAAAGATGATCCACCGGAATATTAAAGAATCCCTGAATTTGGTCGGCGTGCAAGTCCATGGTGATGACACGATCTACGCCAGCCGCCTGCAACATATCGGCCACCAATTTAGCACCAATGGCAACGCGCGGCTGATCTTTGCGATCCTGACGGGCAAAACCGAAATACGGCATTACGGCCACAATTTTATAGGCTGAGGCACGCTTAGCTGCATCAATCATCATCAACAACTCCATAAGATTATCTGAAGGAGGAAATGTTGACTGGCATAAAAATAAATGAGACCCTCGTACGGTCTCTTCATACATTGTAGTAAATTCACCATCGCTGAAACGCAAGCAGTTAACACTACCTAACTCTCTGCCCGAGCAAAGGCTTATTTTTTCAGCAAGATATTTCGTGCTTGTTCCTGCAAATATCTTAATTGGAGCTTTCGGAGGCATTTAATTTGATGTTTATCAGATTATTTGAATATTGCTTTCTGGCGGCAAAGGTAAGCAAAACGTGCTTTTGTTGCGCGAACAAACTTCATAAAAAAGCCTAATTGCCTTGTTTTTATATTATATCCTTGATTTGTAATTACTTACCATTTTTCATTTAATTCTCCTATAAAATCAAGAAGCGCATCGGCACCCGCACCACTCTTTGAAGAGGTATAAAAGACAGGAGGCAATTCCTCCCAATGCTCGAGCAGTTGCGCTTCGTATTGCTTCATATTAGTAGAATACTGTGACTTGTTCAGTTTGTCAGTTTTGGTAAAAACAAGGGCAATGGGCACGCCATTTTCAATCATTGTATTCATAAATACCAGATCAATATCCTGCATGGGGATACGTGAATCGAGTAAAACAAAAAGACACATCAGATTAGTGCGGCTCGAAATGTAATCGGTAATCAGCTTGCCAAAAGTGGCCCTTACCGTTTTAGATACTTTGGCATAACCAAAGCCCGGTAAATCCACCAGGTACCACAAATTATCAATATCAAAGTGGTTAATAAGCTGTGTTTTGCCGGGCGTAGAGGAGGTTTTTGCCAAGGCCTTACGACCGCATAGCTTATTAATTAATGATGATTTACCCACATTGGAACGACCAATAAAGGCGTATTCGGGGCGATCGGGTTGAGGACACTGACTGGCCTTTGAACTACTTTTATGAAACTGTGCCGATAAAATTTGCATATGCGCTACATTTGCCGCAAAGGTAGGAGCATTTAAGCAAAGTAAAAACATAGATATTCAATAAGTTTTATTGAATATATTAACAATAATCATGAAATAAATATTTTTTGTTATTATTTTAACTTTTTGTTATTTTTGGTGACTTTCGGCGTTTTATAGGGTAATTTGTTAATAATCAAAATTCAACCCGTCATATTTCTTACACTTAGACTATCATCACTGCCCAAAAACTTATAATTTTGCAAAGACGTATTTGTTAATCATCTTATAACATTCACAAATGAGAGTACTTAAATTTGGAGGCACATCTGTTGGTTCGGCACAACGCATGAAAGAGGTGGCAGATATTTTAGCCGACGACCATCAAAAAATAGTGGTGCTATCCGCCATGTCGGGCACTACCAACAGCCTTGTCGAAATTGCAAACTACCTATACCAACAAGATCGCGACAGCGCAACCGCAATTATCAGCACTCTCGAGAAGAAATACGAAAAGGAAGTCAAGACCTTATACAAAAGCGATGACTATCGCAGCAAAGGAATGGAGTTGATTAAGTCACATTTTGACTTTATCAAATCCTATACTATCGATATGTTTACCGTATTTGAAGAAAAGGCCATTCTTGCCCAGGGCGAGCTCATATCAACGGCTTTATTTCACTATTACCTTGAAGAGAACGGTACTGATTCGGCCCTGTTGCCCGCCCTTGACTTCATGCGCACCGATAAGAATAACGAACCGGATGCGGAATATATCAGGGAGAATCTGAAAAAGGTGATGGCAGCTCAACCCAATCACAAAATTTATATCACTCAAGGCTATATATGTCGCAACGCCTTTGGCGAAATTGACAACCTTCAACGGGGCGGTAGTGACTATTCAGCATCACTGATTGGTGCCGCTGCGAAGGCTGAAGAAATACAGATATGGACCGACATTACCGGGATGCACAACAACGATCCGCGTTATGTGGAGCACACAGAATGTATCTCTGAACTTTCCTTTGACGAAGCAGCCGAGCTGGCTTATTTTGGTGCCAAGATTCTGCACCCAACCAGTGTATTACCTGCCAAATTAGCCAATATACCGGTGCATTTACTAAATACGATGGAGCCCAAGGCCCAAGGCACTATGATCACCTCCAAACAACATAAGGAGCGCATGGCTGCCGTGGCTGCCAAAGATGGCATCACCGCCATTAAAATAAAGTCGGGCCGAATGTTACTGGCATACGGCTTCCTGCGTAAAGTATTTGAAATATTCGAAAGTTATAAAACCCCCATTGACATGATTACCACTTCGGAGGTAGGCGTGTCAGTCACTATCGATGATAACAAACACCTGAACGAGATCGTTAGCGACCTAAAAAAATATGGTACCGTAGAAGTAGATCGCGACCAGGTAATCGTTTGTGTAGTAGGCGATCTGGTGGCCGAGAACAAGGGTTATGCCAACACCATATTTAATGCCATAAAAGATATTCCAATCCGCATGATTTCCTACGGTGGAAGCAACTACAACCTGTCGCTATTAATTGCTGCACAGGATAAAAAGGAGGCTCTAAATCGATTAAGTGATAAACTTTTTAATAAGGTAAATAATGAACTTTAGTTTCCCCGACACTCCGGATAACTTGCAAACGCCCTGTTACTACTACGACATGGCTCTGTTAAACGAAACGCTTAAAACCGTTAAACAGGAAGCGGGCAAATACGGTTTCAGAGTACACTATGCGGTAAAGGCCAATGCCAACGACCGCATTTTAGAAGCCATTAAAACGGCAGGGTTTGGCGCCGACTGCGTGAGTGGCAACGAAGTAAAAAAGGCACTGGACACAGGTTTTGATGTCAAGGGCGTTGTCTTTGCCGGGGTTGGCAAAGCCGATTGGGAAATTAATCTGGGGCTGGACAATGACATTGCCTGTTTCAACGTAGAGTCAATTCCTGAGCTGGAGATCATTGACGAGCTGGCGGGTAAAAAAGGTAAAATTGCAAAAGTAGCACTCCGCATCAACCCAAATGTGAATGCCAACACGCACCATTACATCACCACCGGGCTGGAAGAAAACAAATTCGGCATTAACCAGTGGGATTTAGAAGCTGTGGTGACAGTGCTGAAACAGCTTAAAAATGTAAGCCTCGAAGGCATTCACTTCCACATAGGCTCGCAAATAATGGATCTGCTGTCTTTCAAAGACCTGTGCCTACGTGTAAATGAACTACAAAAATGGTTCATCGACCAACAACTGTTTCCAAGGGTTGTGAACGTGGGAGGTGGCCTGGGCATCGATTATGAACAACCCGATAGAAACTCCATACCCGACTTTGAAAATTTCTTCAAACTATTTGATGAATGCCTGGACTTAAAGCCTGGCCAGGAGTTGCATTTTGAGTTAGGACGCTCCATGGTAGGACAGTGTGGCAGCTTGCTCAGTCGCGTACTCTATGTAAAAAATGGTGTTAACACTAAATTTGCCATTGTAGATGCCGGCATGAGTGATCTGATACGTCCTGCCCTGTATCAGGCCTATCACAAAATTGAGAACCTAAGCAGCCGGGAAGCCATTGAGAAATATGATGTGGTAGGACCCATCTGTGAGTCCAGCGATTGCTTTGGGAAGGCCGTTGATCTGCCACATACCAAGCGGGGAGATATCATAGCGATTCGATCGGCCGGTGCTTATGGAGAAATTATGGCCAACCGCTACAACCTGCGTGAGCTACCCAAGGCCTATTATTCTGATAGAACTTAATATAGGGCACAAGGTAAATCCATTTAAAGCTAAATAAACCCCTCTGCCTAAAATTAGGAAGAAGAAGGATTGATGCCGGAAATATCGGAAGTAAGGCAAAGTAAAAATTAAAAGAGGCTAATCTGTCAGATTAGCCTCTTTTAATTTATTATGTACATGTTTAGCATGGTCAAGCATGCGCCTATGCTTAAATAGGCACTTTCAGAAGTGATACTTATGAAGAACAATATATGAGGTTAATCTTTGTTGATTAGCCTTTTTGTTT